>CAZYCO010000009.1:18127-53165 GCA_964645885.1 uncultured Gammaproteobacteria bacterium | reverse complement strand
AACCACCGACCACCACCATGTCAAGGTGGTGCTCTACCACTGAGCTACGTGCCTAAACAAAAAGCAAAAAAGGCGACATAAAAGTCGCCTTTATAGATGGCTCAAAAATTATTGAGCTGGAGCTGTTTCAGCTGGTTTGTTTTCATCTGTTTTGTTTTCGGTAGGAGCTGGTGCTGCTTGTTCAGCTGGAGCTGCTTGTTGTTCAGTTGGTTGAGCAGCAGGTTGCGCAGCTTGATCAGCAGGAGCTTGGGTATCAGCTGACTCTTTAGTTGTTTCAACTTTAGTTTCTACTTTTTCAGTAGTGCCTTCTTTTTTTTGACAGCCGGTTAAACCAAGAGCTAGTAAACCAGAGATCAATGCAGCAGCAAAGATTTTCAACATTTTCCTATACCTCTATAAAATTGAAAAATAACGAATTAAGACGAACCAAGAATAGTTTCGAGTGCGTACACTATAGAAAAGATTTTTTGTTTGCAAGCGATTTTATACTGGAAATTATGTGGTTTTTTTAATACCTAACATTGTTTGTTTAAGCGTTTGTAAGGTATCTCTAATAAGCGCAGCTTTTTCAAATTCTAAATTTCTGGCATGTTCAAACATCTGTGATTCAAGTTGTTTAATTTTCTCAGACAATTGAGTTTGCGAAATTTTTTCATAATTGATTTGCTCTTCTGCTACACGCAAATAACGATCATTGCTTGTGGTATCGGAATATGCGCCTTCCATAATATCTTGTACTGATTTATGTATTGTTTTTGGCGTAATGCCATGTTGTTGGTTATATAGTTCTTGTTTCTTGCGTCTGCGCTCTGTTTCATCAAGCGCACGTTTCATTGAACCTGTTACAACATCAGCATACATAATAGCGCGACCATTAATATTACGCGCGGCACGGCCAATTGTTTGAATAAGTGATCGTTCTGAACGTAAAAAACCTTCTTTATCTGCATCTAAAATTGCAACTAATGCAACTTCAGGCATATCTAATCCTTCACGTAATAAGTTAATTCCGACAAGAACATCAAATTGTCCGAGTCGCAAATCACGTATAATTTCTACTCGCTCAACAGTATCGATATCTGAATGTAAGTAACGCACTCTTACATCATGCTCACTTAAATATTCTGTTAAATCTTCTGCCATTTTTTTCGTTAAGGTTGTAACAAGTACACGTTCATTTTTAGCAACACACTTTTTAATTTCAGATAATAAATCATCAACTTGTGTTGCAACTGGTCTTATTTCTACAAGTGGATCAATTAAGCCAGTAGGTCTTACAACTTGTTCTGCAATGACATCTGAGTGCTCTAATTCATAAGGCCCAGGTGTTGCAGAAACATAAATTGTTTGTGGCGCTAATTTTGAAAATTCTTCGAAATTTAAAGGGCGATTATCTAATGCTGATGGCAATCTAAAACCATAATCTACTAACGTTTCTTTGCGTGCACGATCGCCTCTATACATCCCACCTAATTGCGGCACAGTAACGTGTGATTCATCAATAATTAATAAACCATCTCGCGGAAAATAATCAAATAAAGTTGGTGGTGGCTCACCTGCTTTTCGTCCGGATAAATGTCTGGAGTAATTTTCTATACCATTGCAATAACCAATTTCATTCATCATTTCTAAATCAAAACGAGTACGTTGTTCTAAGCGTTGTTCTTCTACTAATTTATTGTCTTTGCGCAAATGTTCTAATCGATGTTTCAATTCTTCTTTAATTTCATCAATTGCAACTAATAATTTTTCACGCGGTGTAACGTAGTGGGTTTTTGGATATACAGTTAAACGCGGCACTCGACGTAATACTTCACCGGTGAGTGGATCAAAAAAACTTAAATTTTCAACTTCATCATCAAACAATTCTATTCGTACTGCATCTTTACCTGATTCAGCAGGATAAATATCAATTACATCGCCATGTACTCGAAAATTACCGCGCGATAAATCAATATCATTTCTCGTATATTGCAATTCTGCTAAACGACGCAAAATAGCGCGTTGATCAATTTTGTCGCCTCTTGAGACATGAAACACCATGCTCAAATAGGACTGTGGATCACCTAAACCATAAATAGCTGAAACTGTTGCAACAATAATTACATCTTTACGCTCTAATAATGCTTTAGTAGCAGATAAACGCATTTGCTCAATGTGATCATTGATCGAAGAATCTTTTGCAATATAAGTGTCAGTACTTGGAACATAAGCTTCTGGTTGATAATAGTCATAATATGAAACGAAATATTCCACTGCGTTTTCAGGGAAAAAACTTTTCATCTCACCATATAATTGAGCAGCAAGTGTTTTATTGGGCGCTAGAATTAAAGTTGGCCGATTCATTTCTGCAATAACATGTGCAACAGTAAATGTTTTTCCTGAACCAGTTACACCAAGTAACGTTTGATGTAACAACCCGTCACGAAGACTAGTAACTAATTTTTTTATCGCCCCTGGTTGATCGCCACTTGGTGAAAATTGAGATTTGAGATTAAAAACTTTATTCATATTATATTAAATTATACCTAAAGAATTTAATTTCATTTCTATACGGATTTTTTCAGGCGCTGCTTGCTGATTAAATGAATCAAGTGCTTCTTGGTACGCTTTTTTTGAGCGCGGCAAATCGTTTTTTAACCTATAAACATCGCCTTTTAATTCAAATACAGCATATGCAAAAGCTTTATCTAAAGGTTTATCTAAAACAATAAGTGCATCGGTATAAAGTTTTTGCTGTATATAAATCCGCGCCAAACGCAAGGCGATGATTTGTTTTAATTTTTTATCATTTTCAGATTTTTTAGCAGAATTTAAGTAGTTAATTGCATCCGAATATTTTTGTTCAGAAATGGCTTGTTCTGCCAACCATAATTTAGACAAAGTCGCATAAATCGTGAAACGAAATGATTTAGTAATAGTATTTGCAACTTCTTTTGCTTCTTTTGTTTGCTGACTAGCAGTCAAACTTACTAACTGATCATAAAATACTGATGCTTGGCGTGCTTGACTGGTTTGATAACGTTGCCATAGCTGCCATGAAAGCGCGCCTAAAAATATAAAAAGAATAGCAGTCAAAATAGTCTTACCATGCTTCTTCCAAAACAATCTTAACTGTTCACCTTGTTCAAACTCTTCTCTGCTAAACAACATATAGTTATTCCTCAATATTTAAATTTTTTACTTTATCGTAACTTTGTAACGCTCGGTCTCGTGCAAATTCGTGAGAAATGATTGGCTTTGGATAATTTTTTACTTGTAACGCTTCTGGTAACAACCATGGTTCATGAATAAATTTCACATCGACATGCTTTAATTCTGGTATCCAATATTTAACATAATCACCATTTGGATCGAATTTTTTTCCTTGTAAAATTGGATTAAAAATTCTGAAATAAGGAGCAGCATCAGCACCGGTTCCAGCGACCCATTGCCAGCTTGCAGCGTTATTAGCTAAATCAGCATCTACTAATGTATCCCAAAACCATTCCTCTCCTATACTCCAATGTATTAATAAATCTTTTGTTAGAAAGGATGCAACGATCATTCGAACTCGATTATGCATATAACCTACTTGCCATAGCTGTCTCATGCCAGCATCAATAATTGGATAACCTGTTTGGCCTTTTTGCCATACTTTCAACAGCTTTTCATCATGCTGCCAAGGAAACAAATCAAAATTTTTTCTTAAATTTTCTGTCGCTAATGTTGGAATGTGATACAGCAAGTGATAAGAAAACTCACGCCATCCTAATTGCCTTAGGAACATTTCACTTTGTTTAGTATTAATTTCTTGTTCTAACACACCTTGCAATACTGCATGCCAAATTTGCTTCGGACTTAATTCTCCAAAATGTAAATGAGGTGATAATGACGATGTTGCATTTAGATCAGGTCGATCACGTAAATCAGCATATTGATTAATATTATTTTTTAAGAAAGATTTTAATTGTTTATGCGCGCCTTGTTCTCCTGGTTGCCATATAGTATGAAATTTTTGCGCCCAATTTGGTTTAGTCGGTAATAACTTCCAATCATCTAAATGTTCAGAGTGGAATTTTTTTATAAGTTCATTGTTTATTAACGCTTGTTTCTTAGGTTTTGCTATTAAAGGTGAGAGTTGAAATTGCTTTAAACATGCTTTCCAAAATGGCGTAAACACCTTAAAGAAATTTTGCTGTTGATTTAATACTTGCCACGGCTCTTGTAACAAAGAACCATTAAATGATTGAACATCGATCTCATGTTTTTGTAATAAATTCTTAATTTCTTTATCACGTTCTATTGCAAAAGGTTCATAACAACGATTCCAAGAAAATAATTTAATTTCTTGTTGCTGCAATAGTTCTTCAATAATAATTTTTGATTTTCCAGAACGTAAAATAAGTGGAATATTTAAAGTTGATAAATCTAAAGATAGTTTTTCTAAACTATGATGTAACCACCAACGACTTGCACTACCTAAGCTCCATTGTTTTGATGTGACATCATCCAATATATAAAGCGCCATTACAGGTAACCCAGAAGAAACTGCGTGATTTAATGCTGGATTATCATGAATTCTCAAATCTTGGCGAAACCAAATTATCGCTGTCGCCATTGATAACTCCTGTTATTTCCGTGTTGAAATAATTTTTTGTAAAAAATTAACTAGCTCTGTTAACGGAAGAGTTTGTTGTTCGCTTTCAGCTCGTAAAAATTTAATTCCAATTTGTTGTGTTTTGATTTCATCATCACCAAGAATTAATGCAATTTCTGCATTCGAACGATCAGCACGTTTAAATTGATTTTTGAAACTACCGTCACCGCAATTCATTAACAGTCTAAGATCAGGTAATTGTTGACGTAATTCTTGCGCTAATACAAAACCTTTACTTTGTGCTTGTTCACCAACCATCACTAAATAAGCATCGATATTGGATGTTGTGTTTTTCAAATCTGTTTTTTCACACAGTTCAAGTAAACGTTCTAAGCCTAATGCAAAACCAATTGCGGGCGTTCTTCTTCCACCTAATTGCTCAACGAGATCATCATATCGACCGCCACCACAAATTGTTCCTTGTGAACCAAGTTCTGTTGTCACCCATTCGAAAGCAGTTCGACAGTAGTAATCTAAACCGCGTACCAAACGTGGATTAATTTCATATTTAATTTCTGCTGCATCTAAATACGCGCATAATTCATCAAAATGGTGTTTAGATTCATGATCAAGATAATCAAATAATTTTGGCGCACCTTGAATTAGGTTTTGCATATCTGGATTTTTACTATCAAGAATACGTAATGGATTAGTTACTAATCGACGTTTGCTATCTTCATCTAAATCGTTAATGTATTTTTTGAAATATGAAACAAGATGTTCACGATATCGAATACGAGCAACAGAAGAACCAAGAGAATTTAATTGTAATGTTACAAATTGCGATATACCTAATCGTTGCCAAAACATATTAGATAAAGCAATTAATTCGGCATCAGCATCTGGCGTTTCAATACCAAATATTTCAACACCCATTTGATAAAATTGACGATAACGCCCTTTTTGCGGTCGTTCATGACGATACATTGGACCTAAATACCACAGCCTTTGTTCTTGGTTGTAAAGTAAATTATGTTCAATACAAGCGCGTACACATACTGCTGTTCCTTCTGGACGTAACGTTAAACTGTCACCATTACGATCAGAAAATGTATACATTTCTTTTTCAACAATATCTGTTACTTCACCAATAGAACGTTTAAATAATTCTGTACTTTCAACTATTGGGAAACGAATTTCGCGGTAACCAAAACTTTGAACAACATCTTGTAAAATTGTTTCAACTTTTTGCCACAACGCAGTTTGCGTCGGCAAAATATCATTCATGCCGCGAACTGCTTGAATGTTCTTAGACAAGCGCTTTCTCCCCTAATTAATAACTTATTCTTGTTCTTCAGATGCTGCTTCTATTATTTCTTCTGATAATGCTTTAGAAGTTGAAAAACGATTTGTATCGGTTGAATAAGGAAAATCAAACTCTGCAATTCCTAACATTTGCGTAATAGGTGTTGCTAAATCAACTCGTTCATTTGCCAATATATGCTGTGCGGCTAGTGCTTGTTGATCTTGTTCCATTTCCTCTAATTGAGTTTGAGTTAAAAATTTCTCTGTTGTTTTATCAGTAGATTTTGAATGATCACCTAACCACCAAAGTCCAACTAATATAATTAATCCAAGAATAATTCCGTATGTAAGAAAACGAATTGGTAAATCTTTAAAGGTTTTCTGCCTTGGTTCTTCATATTGTTTTACAACAACGATGCGCTCATGTTTATCTTTGTCTTTCTCTTTATCGTTGGCAGGTTCAATTGCTCGATTAAATAACTGTATAACTTCATCTTCAGGTAAATGTACTAGCTTCGCATATGAGCGTAAGTAACCTCTTACAAAAACAGCCGCAGGTAATTTCGAAAATTCATCTTTTTCAAGGCATTCAATTACATCTAGTCTTAAACGTAATCTACGCGCTATATCAATTTGTGATAAACGATGAGATTCGCGCGCGCGTCTCAGCTTCGGACCAAGTATTACTTTTGTAGGTACCACAATTGTTGATGTTTGCTCTATAACCATAGTCTGTTGCTCAAATAAACGCTCCGTGCTCATTTCCTAATTTCTCCTTATTAGGCGCAATCCATTGCTTTCGTTTTTTCATAAACGCTCATTTTGTAAAGACAAATGCCATTCCTGTTGACGTTTTGTTTTTTCATAAACATTACCAACCAACTGTCCGCACGCCGCATCAATATCTTCGCCACGTGTTAATCGAATGATGGCAGGAATTCCAGCTTTCATGAGTAAATCACGAAACGCTAAAATTGTTTTTCGTGCTGATGTTTTATATTCCGTTCCAGGAAAAGGATTAAACGGAATTAAATTCACTTTTGCAGGCACGCCTTTTAAAAGCTCAATTAACTGTAATGCTTCTTGTTTTCTATCGTTAACCCCATCCAACATCACATATTCAAATGTAATGTGACGGCGTGGCTCATTTTTGTAAAAAGCGCGACATGCTGCCATTAATTGCTCTAATGGATATTTTTTATTAATAGGAACTAATTGATTTCGTAATTCATCATTTGGTGCATGCAGTGAAACGGCTAATGCAACAGGACTTCTTTCAGCTAAACGCATCATCTCTGGAACAATCCCTGATGTGCTAAGCGTGATACGATATTTGGATAAACTATATGTCATATCATCCATCATTAGATCCATAGCACTAACAACAGTATCAAAATTTAATAATGGCTCGCCCATTCCCATTAAAACTACGTTGGTAACCGCTCGATCATGTTTACCATTTTGGCAAGATAAAAGTCTGGCCGCATTCCAAACTTGTCCAATCATTTCAGCAAGAGTTAAATTTCGGTTAAAGCCTTGCTTACCAGTAGAGCAAAAACTGCAATTTAATGCACAACCAACTTGAGATGAAATACACAAAGTTCCACGTTTTCCTTGCGGTATAAATACACTTTCAATTGCATTTCCACAGTCTAAACGTTGTAACCACTTTCTAGTTCCATCTCTAGAGAACTGCTCATGAATAATTTCTGGGGCTTTAATTTCAGCAATTTCAGATAATTTTTGTCTTAACGCTTTAGAAAAATTAGGAATTTCTTCAAATGAAGCAATTCCTTGATAATGAATCCATTGCAAAAGTTGAGTGGCGCGAAATGGTTTTTCGCCCAACTCAACAAAAAATTCACGTAGTTTTGCGTGATCAAAATTTAAAAGATTAACTTTTGGTGTATTCACAAATTTCTTCTGGTTTAAAGAAAAAGGCTATCTCTTGTTTCGCTGTTTCAAGAGCATCTGAACCATGTACTGCATTTGCATCTATGCTATCAGCGAAATCTGCTCGAATTGTGCCTTTCGCTGCTTCTTTAGGATTTGTAGCACCCATAATGTCACGATTTTTTAAAACCGCATTTTCGCCTTGTAACACTTGGATCATTACTGGACCAGAAATCATAAAATCAACTAATGCTTTAAAAAATGGGCGTTCTTTATGAACTGCATAAAAACTTTCTGCTTGTTGACGGGTTAAATGCATCATTTTTGCTGCGACGACTTGAAGACCTGATTGTTCAAAACGACTATAAATTTGGCCAATTACCATTTTTTTTACAGCGTCAGGTTTGATAATGGATAAAGTTCTCTCGATTGCCATTGTTGCTCCATTTTTTTATCGATATTTAAAAAGTGGCCATTATAAGCGCCTATTATTAAAAAACCACAAAGTAAAGAAAAAAAATTGATTTAAATGGTATGAATAGATTTTTAAAAAATACTCGCTATTTATCTGGAAATAGCGAGCAAGTTTAAAAAAAATATTAGCGATAACCAGATCTATAGCCTGTGTATCCTGTGTTGTCAGCTACAAATCTTTTTGATGGATGGGAAACACCTACTGAATCAAGCAGTACACCCATAGCTGCGAGTAATTGATATTTAGCGATAAGAGCATCTATTTTTGCATTCACAACAGCGACACCTGCACTGTAGTACTCATTTTCAGAATCTAAAAAGTCTAACAGAGTACGTTCACCTAATTTGAACTGCTCGCGATATGCTTCAACAGTTCTTCCAACACTAGCACGGTGACTTTGATATTGTTTAACTAGGCTTTCATTCACTTCGACTGCCGTCCAAGCTAAACCAACTCGCTCTTGGACTTCTCGATGAACGCGATTACGTTCTTCAGCTGCTTCTTGTACTAAATAAGCACTTTCTTTCTGTCTAGCCATATCACTACCACCATTATAGAGGTTATAGCTGACACGAATGATGCCTAACGTATCATTGTTTGCTCCTTTTACACCCGCAACATCGTGATCTCTATCGACTTCAACATGAGCTGAAACCTGCGGATAATTGGATGATTGAGTTAATTTATGCTGCGAACTTGCTGCTTGATAATCTGCAATAGCTGCTCGCAAAGTTGGATTATTACGAATGCCTTCCAAAATTGCAGCTTGTCTTGTAGCAGGAAAATATCGAGCACTAAATTTTGGATATTCTAATTCACCTGGTTCATGACCAGTGATTCTCATATAACGAATTTTCGCTTCGTTTAGATTTCCTTTCGCTGCCGCTAGATTTGCTTTAGCAAGAGATACCCGGCCACGAGCGTGGACTGAATCTGATTCTCTTGTAACACCTGATTCGCTTCTTTTGTGAATCATTCCAAACGTATAGCTATGAGCTTTAAGATTTTGCTCAGCTAATCTGACTAGTTCTTGTTGACGTAAAACATCTAAGTAAGCTTGAACAACGGCGAAAGAAACATTTTCTGCAGTTGCATCTAATTGGTAACTTGCAGATTGAGCCCCTGCTTTTGTACGAGCAACGTCATGAACAGTAGAATAACCAGTAAAAATTTCTTGATTGGCCTGCAACCCAGCTTCTTTGTGAGTTAGGGTTCCAGTTGTTCCTGGCGAAGCACTAGTATTAACGTTATTTGCCTTTTCTAGACCAATACCCGCATTTACATCTAATGTAGGTAGAAATTTTCCCTTCGCTACATTAATTGCCTGCTCACTTGATAATTTATGACGTGCAGCAGCAAGAATTTCGGGATTAGTTTCAACAGTATGAGAGACGGCTTGTTGCAATGTTTCTGCATATGCTTGCCCTAAGAACGCAAAAAAAGAGCATGTTAGAAAGAGAAATTGATAGATTCCTCTTGTTTTCATAGCAACTTCCTTATTTTGGTTTTACGAAAAAATCCGACTAAGTTTACCAATCCTACCTTAAGAGTCTATACTTGACCTTTAGAACTTTTAGACCATTTTATAGTCAGTAGATCTTTTTATATGGAAAGCACTTCTCATCAATATGATTTAACTCAAGATCAACCTGTATCAGTAAAACATCTGAACAAAGATCCTTTACTTATCTGTTTGGCCATTATCGCAAAAATTTATCACCAACCAATTTCCTTATCGGCAATTACCACTGGTTTACCACTAGAGCATGGCCGATTAACTCCTGAGTTATTTGAGCGTGCTGCTAGCAGAGCTCGCTTCTCTAGCAAAATAGAGGCTATTTCTCTGGAGCGTGTTACTGCATTGATGTTACCAGCCATTATTCTTTTAAATGACAATAAAGCATGTGTATTACAAAAAATTGATGACCATGGAAATGCACTGGTTATTCATCCAGACAAACCAGATAAAATTCAAACTATTCGCTTAAATACTCTTTTGAAATATTTCTCTGGTTCAATCATTTTTATACGTCCTGAGTTTGAATTCAGTGAACAAACAGATTTATTTTCTTTTAAAAAAACTGGGCACTGGTTTTGGAATGTTGTTCGACGAATGGCTCCGCTTTATGCCGAAGTTTTAGTCGCTTCATTTTTGATTAATTTATTTTTAGTTGCGTCACCGTTATTCACAATGAATGTTTACGATCGTGTTGTTCCTAACCATGCAACTGATACATTGTGGGTTTTAGCTTCTGGCGTATTGATCGTTTTCTTATTTGATTTTGTTTTAAGGACGCTCAGAAATTATTTTATTGATACTGCAAATAAAAACGTTGACATCAAAATTAGTTCTCATGTTTTTGAACAACTACTTAGTATTCGAATGGATGAACGTCCTCATTCCACTGGAACTTTAGCGAATATTGTTCAGGCATTTGAATCATTTCGAGATTTTGTTACTGCATCCTCTATTACTGCATTAGTAGATCTACCATTCGTTTTCGTATTTTTAGTTGTGATTGGAATAATTGGTGGTCCATTAGTTTTAGTACCAATAGCAACTGCTCCTTTTATTTTTTTACTGACCTGGATTGTACAAAAACCATTAAACGAATCTTTTAAAACAATTTATCGTTTAAATGCGGAAAAACAAGTAACTCTTTATGAATCGTTAGATAATATTGAACAAGTTAAAGCATTAAACGCTGAATCAACTTTGCAATCTCGTTTTGAACGTATTATCTGCACCTACGCTGCATTAAGTAAAAAATTACAATTAATTTCTCATGCCAATTTCAATGCATCCATTTTTATCCAGCAATTAACTACGGTACTCATGGTAATTGGTGGTGTTTATTTAATTGCAAATAACAAATTAACCACTGGTGGACTAGTTGCATGTACAATTTTAGTTGGCCGAGTAATGGCGCCAATGACTCAAATGGCTGGTTTGATTGCTCGTTATCAACAATCAATGCAAGGATTTGAAGCTGTTGAACGTTTAATGACAATGAAAAACGAACATCGAGCTGAACGTTATCCAATTCAAAGACCGGCATTAAAAGGAAAAATAGAATTTCGAAATGTTACATTTTGTTACCCAAAACAAATACTTCCTACACTTAAAAATGTTTCATTTAGCATTCAGCAAGGTGAGCGAGTTGCAATTATTGGACGTATTGGCTCAGGGAAAACAACAGTCGAAAAATTATTAATGCATCTTTATCAACCTCAAGATGGAACAATTATGTTTGATGATGTTGCATCTGAACAATTTGATGTATGTGAATTGCGCCAACAGATTGGTTATGTCTCACAAGAGATCTCACTTTTTAATGGCACAATTCGAGAAAACATTACTTACGGTATGCATCATATAGATGATAAAGATGTATTACGTGCAGCTGAAATTAGTGGCGTATCCTTGTTTGTAAATCAAGACCCTGAAGGATTCAACAAACAAGTAGGAGAAAAAGGCGAACGATTATCTGGCGGTCAAAGGCAAGCAATTGCAATAGCGCGCGCGATTGTTCGTAATCCTAATATTTTAGTGATGGATGAACCAACATTTGCAATGGACGATAAAACAGAAAGTATTATTAAACGTAATTTAAGTACTTTCATCCCAGGTAAAACTGTTATTTTAGTTACGCATAAAGGTTCGATGTTGTCATTGGTTGATAGGTTAATCGTACTTGAAGCAGGACAAATTATTGCTGATGGTCCGAAAGAAACTGTTTTAAAAGCATTAGCAGAAAAACAAATTAAAAGCCCATCGATATAAACATTGAAAGTATGAGGTTAGAGCAAGAATGAATTTGCTAAAACGATTGGAAAAAAACATTAAAATTTTTATTGAGCGTTCACAACAAACGCTAAATAAAATGCTTAATGAAGAGAAAAATTTTTTAGCGAATACTCGCGTTCAAAATATAGCTAAACCCAGTGTGCTTTCTCATTCAATTTTGATTGTTAGCGCCCTCTTCTTAATTATTGCTTTTTTATGGGCTTCTTTTGCGAGCCTTGATGAAGTAACTGTTGGTATTGGTAAAGTAATTTCATCTCGCAAAACTCAAGTTATTCAAAATCTTGAGGGTGGAATTGTTGCTGACATTCTGGTGCATGAAGGTGATATTGTTGAAAGAAATCAGGTTTTAATGCACATCGATGACACCCGTTTCAATTCATCTTTTCGAGAAGCAAGACTAAAAGAATTAGCATTAACTGCAAAAGTTTTGAGATTAGAAGCAGAAGCAACAAGCAAACCATTTGTTATATCTCAAGATCCAAAATTTAAAGACCACCCAACTTTATTGAAAAATGAATTAGATCTTTATGAATCTCGTAAGCGTGAACAAGAAGTTAAACTTGAAACATTAACCAAAGAAAAAAATCAACACAGTGATGAACTCTCAGCGTTACAAGCAAAATTAACACAATTAAAGAAAAGCTATGAGTTAGTTGATAAAGAATTAACGATGATGAAACCATTATTAAAATCAGGTTCTGCATCACCAGTTGAAATTTTACGTTTAGAAAGACAATTAAATGACTTAGATGGCGATATCAAATCAACTGAATTCACTATTCCTAAACTGCAATCAACAATTGAAGAAACGCAAAGTAAAATTGCGCAATTAAGTGCAACATTTAATTCTCAAGTTCGCGATGAATTAAATAAATCTAAAGCTGAATTAGATGGTTTACGTGAATCAAATATTGCACTTGAAGATCGCTATAAACGTACAGCTATTCGTTCTCCAGTAAAAGGTACTATTAAAAAATTAGATATCGCAACTATTGGTGGTGTAGTGCAACCTGGTATGAGCGTTATGGAAATCGTGCCATTAGACGATTCACTTTTAATCGAAGCACGCATTCGTCCATCAGATGTTGGTTTTTTACATCCAGGACAAAAAGCGATGGTAAAAATTACTGCTTATGATTACTCAATTTATGGTGGCTTGGATGGCACATTAGAACAAATCAGTGCTGATACAATCACAGATGAAAAAGGCGAAAGTTTTTACCAAATTTATGTTCGTACATCGAAAAATTATTTAGGTAATCAACAAAAACCTTTGCTAATCATTCCAGGAATGATGGCAAGCGTAGATATTTTAACTGGTAAAAAAACAGTTATGGATTATTTACTGAAACCGATTTTAAAAACCAAACAAAATGCATTAAGAGAACGTTAAACATTTTTCAAGGAGGGTTTCCACTATGGAAAAAGATTCAAAACAAATGACACAAGTTATGACATCAGAAATTGTTAACCAACTTAAAGATAAAGTAGCTCCAGATGCGTTAAGTACAGCAAAAGCTGAGCAAGAACTATTAATGACGCCACAAGTACAACGTTTGGCACAACATCATTTTGCTAACGTTGCAAAAGATTCTGCTGAACAATCATTTGTTGAAAAAAGTTTGCATGAAATGGTAGTTCAAGAACACAACGGTACCGATGCAAAAACACTAAGTGAGAATCTACCAAATAATCTAACTAAAATGGCAACTGCTGAAGGTTACAACATCAGTCAATTAGGACAGACAACGGCATCCGACTTTCAACCTAGTTTTTCGCAAGCATCAAGCGAGATTCAGCAAAATACACCTATTCCTGAAAATGATAATGAAGCATTCGATAGAAATAGCGATTCAATGTATGTACGGTTTCATCCTGGTTACTCGCCTATCGATTATAACTCTCCTGGTTTAAAAGATTTTTCACTTAGCAGTTTAACAATTGACACCGCGCCTGGTTCATCAGGCAATGATGATGGCTCACATAACAATACTTCTAACCTTTCAACTTTAGCGAGCAATGAAAATTCATCAAATAGTTCAGGTTCAAATGATGGTAACCACGGTGGCAATGATTCTGGTGGTAATAGTGGCGGTAATGACGGTGGAAACAGTGGTGGCGATGATGGTGGCAATGGCGGCGGCCAACATAGTCCAACTGCATCGATTTCAGGTTCATCTACAGTAAATGAAGGTGGATATGCTAATTACACTATCGATATTTCAGATAATGATGGCAAAGCGCACGACGTAAAAATTGTAGTGACGCCAAACACATCTAATGGCTCAGATATCGAAACTGACATTGAATATTACGATAAAACAACAGGTGAATGGAAAGATGTACCTGATGACGGTACAGTTCATTTTGCTGAAGGTGAAGATACAGTTGATATTCGTATCAAAACCGGCGATGACGAAGATGATCCTGTTCAAGAAAACAATTCCTATACGGTCACAATTGAAGAAGGCGATGGTGATACAGGTTTAAGCGTTGATGATGATAGTAAAGAAGTCACCACTGTAATTGATGACAGTAACGATCCTATGCCAATTTTCGCACTTGATGGCAAATTGATTCTTAATGAAATTGGCTTGAAATGTAGCACTGAAGTGAATCAAACCGTTGGCAACAAACAATTTCATATGGATGCCGGCCAAAGTTATATCGAAGTAAAAAATATTGCGCCTAATACTATTCTTCCTGGCTATGCAATCGAACAACTTGCTTTTGAAATTGCTGGTCCTAATGGACAAAAACAAACAGTAACTTTGAATTCAATGTCTGGCGATTCAAATTCTCATCAATTAGGTGTCAATGAAACATTAGTTATTTATTCAAATGGCACTTGGGCAATTTATAACGCTAGCGGTGAAATTCGCGATCAAAATAGTTTTGGTAATTACACCACTTCAAACTGGGTAGTTGGTAGTAGCACTAGTGATAGCCTTGGTGTCAATATGATTCAAGATGCAAACCATGGATATGTTAATGAAAAAATCTTCAACATTGATCAATTTTTAGCAAACAATGTTGATACTCGATTATTCGCTCATCCAAATGATGGTTGGGATGGCGCACATGAACGTGGTATTGCTGATGTAAATGGTAGTTCATCTTATTATTTTGCATCACTGCTTGCACATAACAATCCAAGCTTAACCGCTGATGCAGCAACTTTTCATGATCAATTTCGTGGTTTAGTTGGTGATCAAGATCACACATTACAATTGTTAGGATTAACTAAACCAGGTGCAGAAAATAATTCAGCCAGTGAAACAGATGGCGCATCAAATGTTTTTTCACGTACTTTCTCATCAAATGATCACCAAGGCAGTATGGATAACAATACTGAAGCCAACTGGACTACAAACGATCATGGAACGCCTGGCCAGTGGAACCAATATGCAAATGACTATAATCCACAAGATCCAAACGATAATTTAAATCCTGGCCAAAACAGCAATCAAAATGCTGCTAATGCCGGCCAAACTATTCTGGATGATTCATTAGATGGCAATACTACTGATAACAATACGATTAGTGGTGGTCGCGGCAATGACTATTTATATGGCGATAACGGTAATGACATCTTAAAAGGCGAAGAAAACAACGATTTATTATTTGGTGGCAATGGTAACGATCAACTTTATGGTGGTTCCGGCGCCGATCTATTAGTCGATTTATCGGGTCAAGATATTCTTGAAGGTGATAGTGGCAATGACATCTTAATTGCTGATCCAAGCCGTTTTAATGTGAATAGCACTGATACCAAAGGCGATTTATTAATTGGTGATGCTGTTGCGGATTGGAAAAATTACAACAGCGCCCTCACCGGTTCCGATGTAATTTTTGCTGATAAAACTGATGATGTTATTTTCGGTGATACCTTACTTGTTGATGATTTAGCCAAATATCAAAGTGATCCATTTGGTTATGTTCAAGATCATTTTTCTGACAAAAATTGGCAAGACAATCAATCTTTAGTTGAAGCACAACACCATATCGGTAAAGACGATTCAATCAAAGCTGGCGCTGGTAATGACATTGTTTTTGGTCAAGGCGGCAACGATTACATTGACGGTGGCGATGGCGACGACGTTATTTTTGGCGGCGATGGCAACGATACGCTGGTAGGTGGTAGCGGAACGAATCAATTATTTGGCAATGATGGTAACGATACAATTATTTCTAGCGGTACTAACGACATCATTAAAGGTGGTAAAGGCGATGACACGATTCGTTTACACGCTAATGGCGATGATAGTCGAACTATCTTGTATTACGACGATGTACTTGATGGTAACGATACTGTTGAAGGTTTCTTAAACGGTACTAAACCAAATGATCAAATAAATTTAGACGCATTGTTTGATAAATTGGGCATTGCAGATAATGAACGCAATGAAAAAGTATTATTAACTCAAGTGAATCCAAATACAGTGGAATTAACTATTCAAGGTTTAAATAACTTTTCAATTACATTCACCAACTCTGACAACAATGATGCGAAGTCATTTACAGTTGGTAATGAATATACTAACGACATCATCATATCGAATATTGCTGCAACCTAAAAAAATAATTGTGCTTGTGATGCCAGCGAAAGCTGGCATCTAGCTATAAAAGCAATACAATTCAGAAACAAAATTTCCCATTATATTCTTTGACAAACTATTAACTGGATGCCAGCCTTCGCTGGCATGACAAATTTAAACTTTTAGCATCTCCTCGAGAACTCAATGGAGAAACATGAATCATTTTTTGAAAATTAAAAACAATTTAATTTCTTATTTGAGCTCCATGCGTGAATGGCCGCGTAAACGCAAAATCATTTTTATTTTAGCTCTAATTTTTGTTGTTATTTGCATCATCCTTATTCGCAATCACAATGCCAACAAAACCAAACGAAAAAACCAAGCGCCAGCTGTGGTTGTAGCAACTGCGAAAACTAAAGATGTTCCAATTACTGTTCCAGCTTTAGGTTCAGTATCACCAGTCATAACAGTCACAGTACGAACTCAAGTTAACGGCATATTACAACGCATCTATTACCAAGAAGGCGAAATGGTAAAAGCTGGTGATTTAATTGCAGAAATTGATTCCCGCCCTTTTCTTGCTCAATTAAAACAATACGAAGGACAACTAGCGCGCGACCAAGCCTTACTTGAAAATGCGAAAATTGATTTAGAACGCTATAAAAAATTATGGAGTCAAGATTCAGTTTCACAACAAACATTAGCAACACAACAATCATTGGTGAGACAACTTGAAGGTACAGTAAAACTTGATGAAGGTTTAATTGAAAGCACACAAGTCAATTTATCTTATTGTCGAATCACTTCTCCTATCGATGGGCGTATCGGTTTAAAGATGGTAAATATCGGAAATTTCGTACAAACAGCCGATACTAATGGCTTAGTTGTCATTACGACTGTTGATCCAGTTAATGTCGTGTTTTCCATTACAGAAGATGATGTTGCAAAAGTAATGAAGCAATTGAATGCTGGCAAAACATTAGCTGTTAAAGCATACAATCGTACACAAAACCAATTACTTGGTGTTGGTACCTTAATTGCTGTTGATAACCAAGTTGATGCCACAACAGGAACGGTAAGATTGAAAGCACGATTTGATAACAGTGAACGTAAATTTTTTCCAAATCAATTTGTAAATGTTGTGTTAATGGTTGATCTACTTAAAGACGCAACGATTATTCCTACAGCTGCAATACAACGTGGTACACAAGGCACATTTGTTTATATGCCGAGTAAAGATAACAACACCGTAGAAGTTAAACCTGTAATTACTAATGTTACTGTTGGCGATGAAACGGCAATTACCTTTGGCGTTTTACCTGGGCAATCCGTAGTGGTTGAAGGTACAGATAAATTAACGAATGGTAGCCAGATAAGAATTGCGAACCAAACCACTTAAGAAGTGATGAGATGAATTTATCGCGTTTGTTTATCTTAAAACCGATTGCAACATCTTTGCTGATGGTTGCAATTGTATTCTCTGGAATAGTTGCTTATCAGCTACTTCCAGTTTCATCTTTGCCTGAAGTTGAATATCCAACTATCCAAGTTTTTACTTTTTATCCAGGCGCCAGTCCATACGTTACTGCCTCAGCAATAACTGCCCCACTTGAAAAACAATTTGGACAAATGTCTGGCCTCAATCAAATGACCTCAACAAGTTCAAATGGTGCATCAATTATCACTTTGCAATTTACACTCGATACTGCACTCGATGTTGGCGAACAAGAAGTACAAGCCGCAATTAATGCAGCGTCAAATTATTTACCTACTGATCTACCCAATCCTCCGGTTTACAGCAAAGTAAATCCTGCTGATACACCCATTATGACACTCGCCCTTACGTCTAAAACGTTACCGTTATTTGAAGTAGAAGATTTTGCAGATACGCGCCTAGCACAACGTGTTTCTGAATCACCTGGTGTTGGTTTAGTAAGTATTAGCGGTGGCCAACGCCCTGCGGTACGGATTCAAGCTAATCCTAATGCGCTTTCCGCTTACGGTTTAACATTAGAAAATTTGCGTACTGTAATCACGCAATCAAATATTAATGCAGCAAAAGGAAATTTTGATGGACCACGCTTGTCATACACCATTGATTCAAACGATCAATTACTAACAAGCAAAGATTACAAACCACTTGTCATTGCTTACAAAAACGATGCGCCTATTCGTTTAGCAGATGTTGCTAATGTGATTGACGATGCTGAAGATGTAAAACAAGCAGCATGGATGAATCATACACCGGCTGTAATCGTTAATATCCAACGCCAACCAGGCGCGAATGTAATTGCAGTTGTTGATCGAATTAAAAAATTACTTACACGTTTACAAAGTACCATTCCAAGTGCAATCAATCTTAAAATTTTAACCGATAGAACAGATACCATTCGTGCTTCAGTGAAAGACGTGCAATTTGAATTAATGCTATCTGTTGCCTTAGTAGTGATGGTGATTTTTCTATTTCTACGCAATTTCGCTGCAACCATTATTCCAAGCGTATCTGTACCTGTGTCGTTAGTCGGTACACTTGGTGCAATGTATTTAATGGGCTTTAGCTTAAATAACTTAACACTGATGGCATTAACAATTGCGACTGGTTTTGTCGTTGATGATGCAATTGTCATGATCGAAAATATTTCACGTTATATTGAAGAAGGCATGGAGCCAATAGAAGCAGCATTAAAAGGTTCTAAACAAATTGGCTTCACTATCTTATCGCTAACAGCATCACTGATTGCAGTATTAATTCCATTATTATTTATGAAAGATGTTATTGGCTTATTGTTCAAAGAATTTGCCATCACCGTTTCAGTAACGGTTTTAATTTCAGCATTTGTGTCATTAACATTAACACCAATGATGTGCGCACGGTTATTACATCACCATGATCCAAAAGAAACGCCTGATTCAAAGCGTCCTAACCAAACATTAGATTATATTATTGAAAAATATAGTATTTCACTTAAATGGGTGTTAGCTCATCAGAAGTTAGTATTGAATATTGCTGTTGTAACGTTATTCGTTACATGCTTCTTATTTTATCTGGTACCTAAAGGATTTTTCCCAATGCAAGATACAGGATTAATTCAAGGTATATCTGAAGCATCGCAATCAATTTCATTTAAAGCGATGAGTGAAAAGCAACAATCATTAGCAGATGTCATATTGAAAGATCCAGATGTAGAAAGTTTATCTTCTTTCATTGGTATCGATAAAACGAATACTAGTTTAAACAGTGGCCGCGTATTAATTTCATTAAAACCATTAGAAGATCGTGACGATAAAGCAATTGATATTGCCCGTAGACTGCAAACCAAATTAGCGGATATTCCTGGTATTACCTTATACATGCAGCCAGTACAAAATTTAACAATAGATGATCGAATTTCACGCGCGCAGTATCAATATAGTATTGAAGCAGCAAATGAAGATGATGTAACGAAATGGACTGAATTATTTATTAATAAATTGCAAAAAAATGCTTTATTTAAAGATGTTGCCAGTGATCAGCAAAATTTAGGATTACAAACTCATGTTAATATTGATCGTGATACCGCTGCTCGATTAGGTATTACAACTCAATTAATTGATGACACCTTGTACGATGCATTTGGTCAGCGTCAAATTTCAATTATTTTTACCCAGCGTAATCAATATCGAGTGGTACTTGAAGCGTTACCGCAACTACAACAAGATGCCAATCAATTAAGTAATATTTATTTAACCAGTAGCGCTGGTGAATCCATTCCACTGAATACCTTTACCGAGCTTAATCAAAGTATTGGGCCGCTCGTTATTCATCGCCAAAATCAATTTCCAGTCGCAACCATTTCATTCAATTTAGCAGAAGGTGCATCGCTAAGTGATGCTATGTCTGAAATCAATAAAATAAAAAATGAATTAAATGTACCTGAGAATATTCAAGCGCAGTTTGAAGGTGTTGCTAAAATTTTCCAAAGTTCATTAGCAAATGAAGGCTGGTTATTTTTAGCTGCAATTATTGTTGTTTATATTGTGCTTGGTGTTTTATATGAAAGTTATATTCATCCCATTACGATTTTATCGACGCTACCCTCTGCCTGCGTTGGTGCATTACTAGCCTTGATGTTTGTTGGCAGTGAATTAGACATCATTGCATTGATTGGAATTATTTTATTAATCGGTATTGTGATGAAAAACGCGATCATGATGATCGATTTTGCATTAGAACAAGAACGTGAATTTAAAAAACCTGCCATTGATGCAATTTATCAAGCTGCACTATTACGTTTCCGCCCTATTTTAATGACGACAATGGCCTCACTTTTTGGTGCAGTTCCATTAGCGTTTGGTAGCGGTATTGGTTCTGAATTAAGACGACCATTAGGCATTGTAATCATTGGTGGTTTGATTTTTAGTCAATTATTAACGTTGTATACCACGCCAGTTATTTATTTGGCTTTTGATAAATTACTGCAACACTTATCTAAAAAATTTACTTGGATTAATTTAGCTGCTCCGTCTGGGAGCGAAGAATGAATCTTTCCGAACCATTTATTAAACGTCCGATTGCAACAATTTTGTTAGCACTTGGTTTAGCAATTGCTGGCATCGTTGCCTTTACCGTACTTCCTGTTGCTCCTCTACCTCAAATTGAATTTCCAACTATTAGTGTTTCTGCTTCTTTACCAGGTGCTAGTCCTGAAATTATGGCGACATCAGTTGCAACGCCATTGGAACGACAACTAGGTTGGATTGCTGGTATCACGGATATGACTTCAAGTAATACGCTTGGTTCAACACGAGTAATTGTGCAATTTGATTTATCACGCGATATCGATGGTGCAGCACGTGATGTACAAGCTGCTATTAATGCAGCGCAGAGTCGACTACCAACTAACTTGCCAAATTTACCAACGTACAGAAAAGTGAATCCTGCAGACGCACCAATTTTGATTATGGCGTTAACTTCAGATGTTTATTCAACTGGTCAAATGTACGATGTAGCTTCCACTATCTTGCAACAAAAATTGTCGCAAGTTGAAGGTGTAGGCCAAGTATTAGTTGGTGGCAGTTCACTACCTGCTATTCGAGTTGAATTAAATCCAACAGCATTAAATAAATATGGGATTGGTTTAGAAGATGTAAAAAATGCAATCGCTGCTGCCAATGTTAATCGTCCAACAGGTCAACTCAGTGATCGAAACGTTACATCAAACATCATGACCAATGATCAATTATTTAAAGCAGATGAATACAAGCCTTTAATTATTGCCTATCAAAACAATAGGCCTGTTCGATTATTAGATGTCGCTACCGTTGAACATTCAGTAGAAGATATAAGAAACGCTGGATTAGCAGATGGCAAACCATCGGTGTTATTAATTGTATTTAAACAACCTGGCGCTAACGTTATTAAAACTGTAGATAAAATAAGATCGTTTCTGCCTTATCTAACCGCATCGATTCCATCTGAAATTAAAGCAACAATCACAATGGATCGCACCACAACCATTCGCGCATCATTACATGATGTTGAATTCACTCTATTAGTTGCAATTGCTCTTGTCATTTTTGTTACTTATTTATTTTTAGGCAATCTACGCGCGATGCTCATTCCTGGAGTTGCTGTTCCTTTATCATTATTGGGCACATTTGGTGTCATGAGTTTGCTTGGTTATAGCTTAGATAATTTATCGTTAATGGCTCTGACTATTTCAACTGGGTTTGTTGTCGATGATGCGGTTGTCGTTTTAGAAAATATCACTCGCCATTTAGAAATGGGTGTTAAACCATTAAAAGCAGCATTAGATGGTACCCGTGAAGTTTGTTTTACTGTGGTATCAATGAGTACCTCATTAATCGCGGTTTTCATTCCTATTTTATTAATGAGTGGCTTAATCGGCCGATTGTTTAGAGAATTTTCTGTAACCCTTGCCGTGGCAATTTTAGTTTCAATGGTTGTATCGCTTACCGTTACACCCATGATGTGCGCTTGTTTTTTACGTATAGATGAAGAACACGAAACAAAAACGAAACAACCAAATCGCTACACTCAATTCATTGATTATCTTAGAGATCATTATCAGCGAAGTTTAGATTGGGTTTTGCATCATCCTAAATCGATGCTATTAACTACTTTTTCAGCGATTATATTGTCGATATGTTTATTTATCATTATTCCTAAAGGTTTCTTTCCGCAACAAGATACGGGACGAATTACTGCAAATATCCAAGCTGATCAAAATATTTCATTCCAAGCGATGAAAAATAAATTGGCAGCATATGTAGAAATTATTAAAACCGATCCAGCAATTCAGCATGTGGTTGGTTTTTTAGGTGGAAACTTTGGTGGTAATGCCATTAATACAGGTTCGTTATTTATTACTTTAAAACCACTTCACGAACGCGGTCTATCTTCAGATGAAGTAATCAATCGCTTACGTCCGAAATTATCAGTAGTAAATGGTGCAACACTTTATATGCAATCTGCGCAAGATTTAGTAATTGGTGGTCGACAAGGTAACGCGCAATATCAATACACGTTATCGAGTGATAATTTAAAAGACTTAAATACTTGGGCACCGCGTATTTTACAAAGATTAATGAAATTACCAGATATTGCAGATGTAAGTAGTGATCAATTGGATCGCGGCTTACAAATGTTTGTAAATGTTGATAAAGATACTGCTGCGCGTTTTGGTATTACCTCAGAACAAATTGATAACACCTTATATAGTGCATTTGGTCAAAGCCAAATTTCAAAAATGTATACCGCAATGAATCAATATCGCGTTGTGATGGAAGTTGCGCCAAAATATTGGCAACACCCAGATACCTTAAAAGATATTTATATAAAATCACCTGCAGGTTATGAAGTACCGCTATCAGCATTCGCAAATTTTGATCCATCAACAACTTTGTTATCGGTTAATCATCAAGGCCAAGCGCCTGCAGCAACTATTTCATTTAATTTATTACCGAACGTCGCATTAGGTGATGCTGTTAAACAAATTGAACAAGCTGTAGATGAAATGAATGTACCATCCACGATTCAACGTACATTTCGCGGTACTGCTCAAGCATTTCAAGCATCAATTGCCAATGAACCGTATTTAATTATGGTTGCTATTTTCACTGTTTATATTGTCTTAGGTATATTGTATGAAAGTTTGATTCATCCCATCACCATTCTTTCCACGCTACCCTCTGCTGGTGTCGGTGCTTTACTTGCCCTACTTTTTACTCACACTGATTTAAGTATCGTGGCATTAATTGGCATTATTCTTTTAATTGGTATCGTGAAAAAAAATGCCATCATGATGATCGACTTTGCATTAGAAGTTGAGCGCAACGAATATAAATCATCGCGCGAAGCGATTTATCAAGCTGCTCTTCTACGCTTTAGACCGATTATGATGACAACCATCGCTGCATTATTAGGTGCACTACCATTAGCATTTGGCTTTGGTATAGGCTCAGAAATTAGAAGACCATTGGGTATTGCGATTGTTGGTGGTTTAATTTTAAGCCAAATCCTGACACTGTATTCTACGCCAGTTATTTACTTGGAAATGGAACGTTTTGGCATTTGGTGTCAAAAACAATGGGCAACATTTAAATTAAGATTGAAATTTTCAGATTGAAGAAGTTTGAATGGAAGTATTTTGTAGGGTGGGCAAAACAGTCAAAGACTGTGTGCCCACCATTGTTATCGATATTTTTTGGTGGGCACGCACGTTGTGCTTTGCCCACCCTACAATTTGGTTTTTTAAAATGACAATTAGGATTATTTTTTTCCTTTGTATTTTTACTCTCACTGCCTGTTCAGTCGGTCCAGACTACAAGCAGTCAGACGCGCCTGTTCCAGCAAAATATAAAGAAGCACCAAAAGGTTGGAAATTAGCACAACCACAAGATCAATTTGATCGTGGTGCATGGTGGAAAATATTTAACGATTCGCAGTTAAATGCTTTAGAAGAACAATTAAATAAAGCCAATCAAAACATTAAAAATGCAGAAGCAAATTACAAAAATGCATTAGCCGTACTAGCACAAGCGCGTGCGGAATATTATCCACTGCTCAATGCCTCATTTGCTGCATCACGTGATTTTCAACGATCTGCGAGTGGCTCTTTAACCGATAGCGCGGGAAATGTAGTTGAAGGTGCGACATCTGGGTTTAGTAATAATTACGCTGTTTTTACGAATGCAATTTGGGAACCCGATTTATGGGGCAGCGTGCGTCGACAAGTAGAATCCAATCAAGCAGCTGCACAAGCAAGTGCTGCATTACTTGCATCTACTCGTTTATCAATGCAAGCAGCATTGGCGCAAACTTATTTTCAATTACAAGCAACTGATTTAGGTCAAAAAATATTAGATGAAACTGTTCGTGGCTATCAAAAATCATTACAACTCACACAAAACCGTTATCAATCAGGAACAGCAGCGCGCGCAGATGTGGTACAAGCACAAAGTTTATTGCAAACCGCACAAGCAAATGCAATCAACAATAAAATTGCGCGTGCTCAATTTGAACATGCAATTGCAGTATTAATTGGTATACCACCTGCAAATCTCTCTATAAAACCAATGCCGCTGCGTGCTAAACCGCCTAAAATTCCAGGCGCTATTCCATCGATATTATTAGAACGTCGTCCAGATGTAGCCCAAGCAGAACGACAAATGCAACAAGCAAATGCGCAAATTGGTGTTGCGATTGCAGCATATTATCCAACGATTCAACTTACACCTTCTGCAAATGCACAAAATAATAGAAATACCACTACGTTTACTTTAGCTAACGTTGGTTGGTCTATAGCAGGACAAATTACTCAATTGGTTTTTGATGGTGGACGACGTCGTGCTACTACAGCAGCAGCACGCGCCAATTACGAAGCTAGTGTTGCGAATTATCGTCAAGTTGTGTTGACTGCATTTCAAGATGTAGAAGATCAATTAGTATCGTTACAAACCTTAGACAAACAAATTACTGTGCAACAACAAGCGGTTAATAGCGCTTTTTATGCATTGAAATTAATAACTAACCAATATAAATCTGGAACTGCTGCTTATTCTGATGTGATCGTGTCACAAATTAATGCTTATAGTGCTCAAAAAACCTTAGCTGATCTTAAAGGTCAGCAAATGACTGCCGCAGTCAATTTAGTCAAAGCATTAGGTGGCGGTTGGAATGCGAAATCACTTTGCCCACTACCTGCTGCTTCAAACACCACTGTTCCAAACAACCAAAACTACTGTAAAAAAAATGAATCAACCTAATTATTTTAAAACTGAACTGGTAAAAAAAAGTAAACATAATCACGCTCGTGTAACACGAGTCGTTACACCACATGGTGATTTTTTAACACCTAGTTTTATGCCTGTTGGTACGCGTGCTGTTGTCAATCATTTAACACCAACTGATTTAGAACAAACTGGTAGTGATATAATTTTAGGTGGTAACACTTATCACATGTTGTGTGCGCCCGGATTAGAAACTGTTGAAGCATTGGGCGGGATGCATCAAATGATGTCATGGCAAAAAGCAATGCTCACTGATAGTGGCGGTTTTCAAGTGTTTAGCTTGTCTAAAAATAAAAAGATTTGCACGATTGATGAAGTTGGCGCGCATTTTAAACATCCTGATACTGGACAATTGATTCATCTCACACCTGAAACAAGCATTCATGCGCAAAAAATTATTGGTGCTGACATCATCATGGCATTTGATCAATGTACACCTGAAGAAGGTGGACGTGATGTAGCATTAAAAGCATTAGAACGTACGCATCGTTGGTTAATGCAATCAATTGAGTACCATGAAAAAAATCCATTTTCAGCATACGGCTTTAAACAAGCATTATTTGGCATTATTCAAGGTGGTAGTTTTAAAGATTTACGCGAAATCAGCGCTGAATTTGTTGTGAATGCCAATTTAGATGGCATTGCAATTGGTGGTGAAGTGATTGGTTTTGATATGGCAAAAACCGATGAAATTTTAAATTGGGTGCGCCCTCTTTTGCCTGAATATAAAACGCGTTACACCATGGGTGTAGGTTTGCAACCACAAGATTTAATTGATGTGGTAGCGCAAGGAATCGATATCTTTGATTGTGTCGCGCCAACTCGTAATGCACGTCATGGTTCACTTTATAGCGGAAAAATTGTACGCCAAAATGGTTGGTTAAAATTTGAAAGTGAATTTGATAGAGGCCGCATACTCATTAAAAAAAGTATGTTTGCTAAGGACGATAAACCAATTATGGAAGATTGTGATTGTTACACCTGCCGTAACTTTTCTCGCGGCTACTTACATTTCTTGATGAAACAAAAACAAGCAGCGTATTGTCATTTCGCTTGTATCCATAACATTCATGTCATGCAAAAAGTCTGTAAAGAAATGCAGCAGATTATTTTAGAAGAGTAATTTAATTAAAATTTAGACTTCTACGCTTTTATCTACTAAAAAAATTTCAAACAAAATCAAAATAAAGCGAAATTCATGCCATAATTTATGTATGCAAATGAAATAATTGCGAAACATAACAATGAAAAAATAGCTCTTTACTCAATTTAAATAAGAGGTATGAAAAAAATCGTAAAAAACAGCTGTTAAGAAAACATTAATTTATTTTAGTTAATATTTAATTGGGAACAAAAAACATCAATAAAAGCAGAAGGAGTGTTATTATGGCAAGCTTAAACGATGTGCGACTCGCAAAAGAATTAAAACAACTCAAATCCAAATTTACATTAAGTGCTTCAAACGGATTACAGCAAAATGGCCAAAATCCTCTAATCCTTTGGGAAGGAAATACCGCAAAAAAAAATCCAAGCTGCAAAGATAACTATTTTCAACGTCTCTTGGATAATTCAACACCTGATATTTATTTTCCTACTGAGTATTTATCAGCCGATTTTTTAAAGCACCTTGAGATTGATACCTTTGCTACTTATGTCGCAGAAAATAATTTAGAAGAATGGTTAAACATGTTAGTTAAGCATGTTCATAATCATGTTTTTACAAACGATGGTGATTATAACCCTACATTTAAAGCATTTCTTTTAGATATGTTTAATGAAAGTAGTGAGTTTAGAAAGCTCAATGACGAACAAAAAGCTTCCTTATTCGAACTTATTCGCAAAGACGTAATGTTATCTGTTCTTTCAGGATGTGTAATTTCAGGCGTTAATGCAAAACTAGTCACGATAGCAAACGATCCTGTTTTATTTAAGCAACTTAATAACGCTACCATGCCACTTACTGCGCTTATCAATAGCAAATGGACAACTAATGATAACGCCGTAGAAGATGCTAAAAATTTACCGCCTGTATTTGGTGAAAAAGAAAAAGCATTGCGTAAACAAATCACGCAAATCATAAGCATAGTGGATGAAGCGCTTGTTCTTTTAGAATCAAAGAAAATTGATGACGAAGAATTTCAAAAGAGTAAAGCAGCTCTTGAAAATCAACGCGACACGTTCAAGCAAAAACTTGAAAGTAAAGAGTCGCTGTATACACCTATAGCACGTTCAAGTCTTGCGGCAGAAGTTGCAAATACCAGAGCTCTCATTTCTATCTGCCATAATTTTGTGGTTGATAAGGAAAAAGAGCAATTGAGTACTATCAAAACAAAATTAAATACATTACTGAACAATATTTTGAAGATATTTAAAAAAGAAGAAACTCATGAAGCTCGTGCTAACACGTTATTCTTCAAATCTAATACTTTGAAAAAAGTAGAAGAAGTAGATAACAAACTAGAAAGTGAAGCAGTACAAGTTTCAGAACAGCTTGAAAGTGTTTTTAAAACCTTTTCAAAATAAGTCCTATCAATATTTAGAGGCAGATTTATGTATCTGCCTTTAAATATAATCTGTAAATAGTCATCTCAGTAAATTATCTTCGATTATTAAAATTTTTTTATATGTAGATTGTCTTAATTTGTTGTAGTTGTAGGGTGGGCAAAGCGCGAAGCGCGTGCCCACCATTTGAATATTTATTTCAAGATATGATTAATGATCCTGTAACGCCATCAGTGACGCGTTACCGCCAGATGCGGTGGTATTTACGCACAACGTTTTTTCTGTGCATAAACGTAATAGATAATGTGGACCACCTGCTTTTGGACCAGTACCTGATAAGTTTTCACCACCAAATGGTTGTACACCTACTACTGCGCCGATCATATTACGATTAACGTAAATATTTCCGATACGTGCGCGTTCGCAAATATAATCAACGGTTTGCATTACACGGCTGTGAATACCAAGTGTTAATCCGTAGCCTGTGTTATTGATGTCATTAATTACTTTATCAAGTTCAGAAGCTTTATAACGAATGATATGAACAATTGGGCCAAACACTTCTTCTGGTAATTGTGCTAACGATTTAATTTCATAAGCACGCGGTGCAAAGAAGTTACCTTTATCATTACCTTCAGCAATTTCTGTTTTGTAAATTAGTTTTGCTTCTTTATCCATGCGCTCAATGTGTTTTTCCAATGTTTCTCTTGCACCTTTATCGATTACAGGACCAATATCGGTTGATAAATAAGAAGGATCAGACACAACTAATTCTTTCATTGCGCCTTGAAGCATTTTAATCACTTTATCTGCAATATCTTCTTGCAAGAATAAAACACGTAATGCAGAACAACGTTGTCCTGCGCTGGTAAATGCCGAGGTAACGACATCTGTTACAACTTGTTCTGGTAATGCTGATGAATCAACGATCATACAATTTTGACCACCAGTTTCGGCAATTAACACAGGAAGAAAACCTTTACGATTTGCAAGTCCTAGATTAATGGTTTGCGCTGTTGCAGTTGAACCTGTGAAAACAATACCTTTTACGCGTTCATCATGAACTAAAGCATCACCAACCACTGAACCGCGCCCTGGCAATAATTGCACAACATCACCTGGAATACCGGCAACATGCATTAAACGTACTGCAAGTCCTGCAACTAATGGAGTTTGCGCTGCGGGTTTCGCAATTACTGTGTTACCTGCTGCAAGTGCAGCTGTAACTTGTCCAGTAAAAATAGCGAATGGGAAATTCCATGGGCTAATACAACCAATTACACCTCGACCATGTAAACACAGTTGATTCACTTCACCTGTTGGACCGGGTAACGTTACATGTTTAAATTGTTCGCGTGCTTGCACTGCATAATAACGGCAAAAATCAATTGCTTCGCGCACTTCAGAAACAGCATCTGGGATAGTTTTACCACCTTCACGAATTAATAATGCATAAAATTCATTGCGATGTTTTTCAAATAAATCAGCTGTTTTTTCTAATAAAGCTGCACGTTGCTCAACAGGTGTCATGTCCCAACGAATAGTTGCTTTGTATGCTAAATCCAACGCTTGTTGTACTTGTTCTGGCGTTGCATGTTGCACTTTTCCAATCATCCACTCGCTATTAATTGGTGAATACACTAGATGACCATCTACATAATGTTCGACCCCATTAATAATTGGCGCAACTTGCCATGGTTTTTGAATTGCTTCTTGCAGTTCAACTGTTAATTGTTGCAATTGCGGGATATTCGTTAAATCCAAACCATTTGAATTCAAACGTTCGCTGCCAAATAAATTTTTTGGTAATGGAATTTTTGGATGTGGTTTTGGAATATATGTTTTTACTTTACTCACAGGATCGCGCGTTAATTCTTCCACTGGTGTTTCAGCATCAACAATACGATTAACGAATGAACTATTGGCACCATTCTCTAATAAACGTCGTACTAAATAAGATAATAATTGTTCGTGGCCACCGACTGGCGCATAAATTCGGCAAGTTGTACCTTTTTCTTTGCTTGTTGCTAACACTGCATCGTACAAGGTGTAACCCATACCGTGTAAACATTGAAATTCGAAATCACGTCTATCGCCTAACATTTCAAAAATTGCAGCAACCGTATGCGCATTATGTGTTGCGAATTGTGGGAAAATTGCATCCGGATGTTGTAACGCTTTGCGTGCACACGCTAAATAAGAAACGTCTGTTGATGCTTTACGGGTAAATACTGCATAACCTTCTAAACCGCGTTCTTGTGCACGTTTAATTTCGCTATCCCAATACGCGCCTTTAATTAAACGCACCATGATTTTACGTTTATTACGACGTGATAAATCGATCAACCAATCGAGTACATACCACGCACGTTTTTGATAAGTTTGTAGCGCTAAACCAAAACCTTCCCAGCCATTTAATGCTGGATCACTAAATACACGCTCAATAATATCGAGCGATAAATCTAAACGTTCTGATTCTTCTGCATCAATCGTCATGGAAATATTATTTTCTTTAGCATGCATTGCCAGAGAAAATACTTTTGGTACCACTTCGTCCATTACCCGTTTGTGTTGTGCGAATTCATAACGCGGATGAAGTGCAGACAATTTAACTGAAATACCTGGATTTTCTAAAAATGAGCCTTGAGGATTTTGTTGTTTAATTGATTTAGCTAATGCATCAATCGCATGATGATAAGCTTTTTCATAATTTGCAGCGTCTTCAGCAGTTTTTGCTTCTTCACCTAACATGTCATAAGAAAAACGATAACCACGTTTTTCAAATTGTTTCGCACGTTGCAATGATTCTTCTATTGTTTGTCCCATTACAAATTGGCGGCTCATAATTTTGACTGCTTGCGCAATCGCTTTACGAATAACTGGTTCACCGCTGCGTTCAATTAATTTGGTTAAAACTGATGTTAATTTGTTAGAGCTTTCTTTCATTTCATTGGAATCATACATTTTGCCGGTAAGCATTAATGCCCAAGTTGCAAAATTGACAACCATTGAGTCACTTTTACCGCGATGTGCTTCCCAATCGGCTGAAGTTAATTTGTCGCGAATTAAACGATCGATTGTAGTTTTATCAGGAATACGCAGTAGCGCTTCAGCCAAACACATCAGCGCAATCCCTTCTTCACTTGATAAATCATACTCACACAAAAATGCGTCAATCCCGCCGCCACTTAAACGTTTTTTACGAACTTCTAACACCAATTCTTTGGCACGTTCGGCAATACGTTGTTGTGCTTCAGGTGAGAAATTAACTTGGCTGGCCAAAAATTCGACGCTTTGTTCTTCATCCATGCGATAGGCAGCACTGATTGCTGCGCGAAGGGAGTTTTGAGAAGCAAGGTCTTTTTTAAAAACTATCATTATGAATTCCTCGGCGAACAAAATGGGCGCGATTATAAGGAAGGTTTAAAGAGAGATCACGTTGTTCTGTCATTCCCGCGAAGGCGGGAATCCATTCAAAACAATATTCCACTGCCATTTTAAGAATGGATCCCCGCCTTCGCGGGGATGACAATAAAGTATCGTAGGGTAGGCAAAATCACGTAGTGGTGTGCCTATCATTTTTTCTTGTTAACATGCGCTAATTTTTCTTTATCAATTAGAGAATAAATCATGGAATTTCTAAGTAATTACGCCCTATTCTTATTAAAAGCCGCAACATTAGTTGCAGCTATCCTAATTGCCCTAGCAGGCATCATTGCATTAAGTCATAAAGACAAATCCAAAAAAATTATAGTCAAAAAATTCAATAAAAAATTACAAGAAACTGCTTCTTTATTTAAAGAAAACATACTCGATAAAGCGACTTTTAAGCATTTCTTAAAAGAAGAAAAAAAATCGCAAAAACAGTTAGAAAAAAAGCCGTTAGACCGCAAAAAAATGTTTGTTCTTGATTTTCAAGGCGATATCCGTGCCTCAAGTGTTCACGATTTAGCGCAAGAAATTACTGCAATTTTAACAGTGGCAGAACCAGGCGATGAAGTTGTAGTTAAAGTAGAAAGTGCTGGTGGTGTGGTTCATGGTTACGGTTTAGCTGCTTCTCAATTAAAGCGAATTAAAGATCAAAATATTCGGTTAACCATCATCGTTGATAAAGTAGCAGCAAGTGGCGGTTATATGATGGCTGCAACTGCAGATCAGTTGATTTCAGCGCCTTTTGCCATCATTGGTTCAATTGGTGTCGTTGCTCAGCTGCCTAATTTCAATAAGCTTTTAAAACATTATTCCATTGATTATGAAATGCTAACTGCTGGCGAATACAAACGTACCCTCACCCTTTTTGGTGAAAACACTGACGAAGGTCGCAGAAAATCGCAAGAACAAATCGATGATATTCATGAATTATTCAAGGAATTTATTAAACATTTCAGACCACAAGTTGATTTAACGAAAGTAGCGACTGGTGAATATTGGTTCGGCATTCGAGCACTAGAATTGAACCTAGTAGATAGTTTAATGACTAGCGATGACTACTTACTTAAAGCTACAAAAACCCATGATATTTATGAAATTGAAACGAAGAAGAAAAAATCATTATCTGAGAAATTATCAAATGCTGTCTCAGTGAAACTGAATCAGTTTTTAGAAAAAATGCTATTTTTAAATAAGAACTTATAAAAAATAGCCGGTTGAAAGCGAACAAATGGCATTTATTTTCATTTTATTAATTAATCACCTATGAATTTAATATTTCATTAATCTTTTTTGTTCGTAGTTTTTTTATTATTCCCGGCTTTATTTGGGTTGAGGAATAAAACCATGGAAAATGAAAATAATTTAAATGCCGCTTTCTCTGCTTTTCATAAAGAAAAAAAGGAAAAAGAAAAATCATTAGAAATAGATCAAAAATTACAACAAGAAATCAATGAAATTGCACAACAGTATCCAGAATATGATTTTCGAGATAAGAATCTTTATCAATTAAAAGATATTAAAGAGATAATAGACGCCTTAAGCGCAAGAGAAAAACAATTTACACAAGAGCAGCCAGCACATTTTCGCAAAGTATTTTTTTTCTATAAGCTAAAAGCTGTAGAACTATTTATTAAACAAGTAGAAGATGCGTTAAACAGCGGGCCTTTTCAATTAATAACCCACCATATATTCCTTGTCTTAGTCGATAGCATTCATTTTCATATTTCCTTTTTAAGCTATTGTGAAATGCTTGTGAGAGAATATCCTGAAATGTTTAAAGAGCATTTTATCGCTAAATTTGCATTAGTTGCGCAACAATTAAGAAAAGCGCTCACGACTTGTTATGAAAATGCCTATGAAGACTTTTACAGTTTTAAAAAATTAAATATCGAAAAAAAATCAAATGAAATTCGCACTTACCAAGATAATCATAACTACTCAGTTAATTATCCAAGTGATGAAACAATAGATAGCTTTATCGTTACCGAATTATTTCCTTTTATTAACCAAGCATATAGCCGAAAACATATTATCGTTAATTTAACTACACTTCCTGAAGATACAATTGTTGTAGATGCTGGCTGGGTAAATAATGAATTAATTTTAACTGTTATTGATTTCAATCACTTTCATTCCCCTTTTCTTTTTTTAGGCAATTTATTGAAAAGACTGCCAGTTATTTATCCAGAGGTAAAATTTAGAATTGCTTTCTGCCAAACTGAAGCAGCAACTATTGCTTACCACACACCACAAAGATGTTTAGCGCTTTGCAAAACTTTAGCCAAAATTGATTTGCCGAAATTAGTATATGCTTTATGTGAAAATATAATTTCTACTAAGACCAAATCACTTATTACTACATCGCAAACTTATACTCGAGCACCCTACACTGATGATTATCAGTTATTAAGTGCAGAAAATGCACCTTTATTAAGTACCATTCAAAAATTCAATTTTGCTTTTATTTCAGGGCACATTACTACCCCCGAATTAGAAATTTTTAACCTTAATCCAATAACCAATCATGAAATAAAAATATTAGATGATAAATACACTGCTGTTATTGACACTAATTTAGCAAGATATGGTGTTGTTTTAACTTATCTAAATGCAATAAAAAGTAAATTGCCTGCAAAAATAGAAGATTTTGATAGCAACAATTATATTTATATATTTAATACTTTTACTTTAATTACAAAACATTTAAGTAAAAATTTAATAACAGAGTTAGATATAGAACTTTATGTTTATGCCGTGTGCAAACTTGTTCACGCTTATTTACATTGCGTAAGTACAATTAAAAATAAAGAAAATGGTGAAGAAAGAAAAAAGCAAGTTCAATTTTTAATTGATAAAAAAGGCTTCATTGTTGAGCAATTAAAAAATTGCGAACAATATTATTTTTCTGAAACACTTGAATTAGATGAAGATACAAAAAAATATTTTGATTATATAGAATCAGAATTAATGTCGAATTTCGACAAAATAAACAGTATGGTGCGTCCGCAATATTTAGGCCATGCACAATTAGCACAAAAAATAATTGAAGGTAATCACAACAGTATAAAGATTTTTAAAGACCCAGCCGTCAATTTTCTTTCCACGACCAAGCAAAGTGCAGCTAATTTTTATCAAGATTTTCTACTTCCACCGCATGCAGAAAATTTGATCGATACTTTATTTATAGTTTTTCCCATCCCATTACCTGAATCTAG
>CAZYCO010000009.1:13612-18049 GCA_964645885.1 uncultured Gammaproteobacteria bacterium | reverse complement strand
CAACACAAATTTCATTTATCAATGAAATTACGCGTTTACTTGAATCAAACAACATTGGATATAAAGTTTTTCATTATCAACGAGATTATCAAGAAAAATTAGAATATATCCCTGAGTTATATTTTCAATTAGCGACTTATTGGCAAAATATTCATACCACTTATATCTTCGAGTTATATGAAAATGATTTGCTTAGAGAAAAAATAATATTTGATAATCCAGACAAAACTTTAATTCCTAATTCTGCTCGCATTCATCCCGATTTATTAATCCCAGAAAAAATACCAGAAAATTTCGAATGGAAATTCATGATGTATGTGCCACCAGCTCTTTCAACTGCATTAATACAATGTAATTCCATGCAATTCTTAACAAATGTACTTTTGTTTGTAGAAGAATACATTTTTTTCAATATTGAAAAATTTAAAAAAGTTGTAGCAATAGCAAAAGCACATAATAAATTTAACGTTTACTCTGATGATGGTTTAGAAGAATCACCGCTTCATATTGCTTTTATGAGTGGTTTTTATCCTGAAGCAGAAATATTAATTGCCGAAGGTGCAGATTTAGAATACAGGGATAAGAATGGAAAAGCTGCTCGAGAGTATTTCTCCTTATTTTTAACCGAAACAAGACTAGCTCTTCTTAGAATGAAAGCACCCAACTTATGTGAAATTTTTAAAACTGAAATTTTACAGTTCTCTCAAGCACCACAAGATGATGCTAAATTATTGGAAAATATAAATTTCTTAAATCCCGTTACAATTGAAGATGAAATTTTAGACGAAACCGATTCAGTTTCAGAAGCATCAATTGATATAGAAGACGCAATTGTAATCTTGGAACAAGATGCAAAAAAGATTTTGGACAAAGATAAAAAGTACTATAAAAAAATAATTAATACCATTAGCAAAATAGATGAGAAAATTGCTCTTGCTGAGTTAAGAACATTTGACGCTGAACTTACTTATCTGTCTCAGTTTTCCGCCGCATGTATTGCCATTGATGAATTAATTGACAGATCAAATCCAGATAAAAACACAGAAAAAATGGATGAAACTACATTAAACAATCTTTATTTGTATTTTTATTTCATACTCCGTTACACCCAATCATTTTTCAACTGCATTAGTTTTTTAAATCAAAATCAAGATGATTGTGTATCTAAGACTAATATTGAAAGTGTTTATGCCGAAAGTAATCGTGTGATTAAATTTTTAATGTGCTTTGAAAAATTGCAATATGCTATCGGTTTAAAAAAACTTGAGTACAAAATTGATCCTACAACTGAAGAATTACTAGATAGTTTTATTTCAAAATTGCCAGTGAAATTAGCAGTTATTTTCAGATTAAAATCGCCTTCATTTATGAATCGTCAGGAAATAGAACAAGAAATCAATGACCAACATTGGATGACTATTAAATGTATTCATAATACAAAATCAGCCCAAGCCTATTTCCCACAAATTGAATTTACTGAAGATTTTGTACAACAAGAATTAAAACCATTGTTAGGACACAATCAATCAAAGCAGTTTTTATTTTTCCCATGACAGCAACCTAATTTTTGCTTTTTACTACATGTAAGCATAATAGATGAAAAATTGCACCTCATCTTAATTTCTCCTTTTTACTTTAAATTGCAACTTATTTTTATTGATGAGCTTGTAAATTTATTAGACAAAGAAAATATTTGTTTTGAACTTTATAAATGCCAAAAAGAATTTAAAGAAAATTTACATCTTTTACCGGTATTTCTTTTTAATATTGCAAAAAAATTAGCACAAACTGAAACCCAATTTTTATTCCGAGCATTGCAACACAACTTAATGCCCAAATCTGATCGAAATAAAATTATCGGCCCGCAATTTGCATCTAAAGCGAGTAATAAAAAATTCAAACCAAGCAAAGCAATTAATATTCAATTCTTCAACCCTAATCTTTTTATTCCTAAAGCAATTAGTGATTCGCCTATAGAAATACCCAATGATTTAGATGCAATTTTAGACACAATCAATAAAAGAGAATATCCAAAACATATTCTTTTATTTAAGTCAGATTTTTTATTTCCTCTTGAGGTATTTAAAAAAGCAATTGAATTAGCGAAAAAAATGGAAATGTTTGAAGTTTTTTCTGCTGGCAAACTAGCACGCTCGCCACTGCAAATTGCACTTCATGAATTATATTTCGAACATGCGCTGTTATTAGTAGAACATGGTGCCAAACTCGATTATGAAGATAGTAGCGGCAAATCAGTACGCGAATATTTCGAAGAAGCTGTGAAACAGAATAAAAAATTAGCTAAAGCAGAGCAGAAAAATATCCCAAAAAAACTAGCCGATAAATTATATAGCTTGCCTAAAAAGATAAAACAAAAACCAGAGCCAAAACCGGTAAAATCAAAAAAAGAAAACAACAATAATGCAGTGAACAATCAAAATGAAGAAACTAGTACCAATATAGATAAATTTGATTTAACTATTTTATCTAATGATACAAAAGATAAATTATTTCAAAGATATCAACCATTTTATGAAAAAATTTTCACTGGAAACACAGTAGAATATTATGAAACTCGAGAAGAAATATTAAATAACTTGGAAAATTTTAAAAATAGTGAAGTGCCGACTGAAGTCAATTTATATTTGTATTTTTATTTCACTTATAATTTTGCAGAAGCTGTTATAGAAGATGCTAATAAATCAAAAGCTTTAGATCCAAATGTAGTAGATGCTGTTATTTATCATGTTTTTAATTTAATTACTTATCATCCTAAAAACATTGTTGAAGAAAAAGTGGCGCACTCACTTCGATCAAATTTAATTGATCTATTTGAAAAATCATTAATCAATCAAACTCACCCGCTTGCTGAAAGTTATAAACAAAGAGATGAAGAAGAAAAATTAATCAGCGAAATGCAAAAAGAAGATAATCCAAAAAATAGAGAAAAAATAAAATTCGATAATTTTTTTATTACTCAACTCAATAATTTTCAAAAATTAAAATCTCAATCAAATTTAAAACCAGACAATTCAGTTGAATCAGAAGAAGAACCAGAACAACAAACTAATTTTTCTAACCATACAACTTCATAAATTGTTGAGTTAAGGTATATAACAACATGATGTCACAACAAATAATTAAAAATTTAGCAATCGAATCGAAAATATCTGATTTAATAAATTTGCATGACGAATATGACTCAATCAGAACCATAATAAATAATCGCCCTGAAAAATTGGGCATTAATCAAACTGTTCAGAAAAAATTACGTGACGTTTCAACTATCGTTTATTTATTAGAAACAAAACATCACAACTATAAAAATAATAAACTTGAAATACCTACACATTTTTTAAATGTTTATTTTTATTATCGTTTAATGTTAGCTCAATGCTTCATAGAGGCAGTAGATGAATTAGAAAGTAAAATTCAATTTAATGTCCACGATAGTGAATTACTTGCTGCGGCAATGCTTAATATTGAAAAAGATAAATCTTTTTTAAAAAATTTTGTTTCACATGTGATGAAAAATTTAATTGACTGTGAAATGCTTTTAGATTCTAACAAGCAAGAAATAGAAGTTGATTTAAATAATGAATTATCTTCTATTACAAACTTTATGCTATTTACATTAAATAAATTTTATATTTTAAGTTTTACTAATTTTCATTCACATGCTTCATTGCTACAGAAAACAATAAACCCAGAGGCTCCATTTAAAAATACATCATTATTTATTGACAATAAAAATGCCGAACTTTCGCGTACTAATATAGAAAGCATTAATAATTTTTTACAAGATAAGATTGAACCTGTTGTTAAAGGATTGCCAGGCCAACGAAATATCATTATTTACCCTTCTCTTCTTCCTATTGATTGTTTTGTAGCGAGCATTTGGTTTGATAGTAACCAAAACACCTTTTATGTCACCGCAATTACATTAACTAATTTCTTTTCTTTTTATAATTTTCTTTATTTATTAAAAGAAAGATTTTCAATTGTTTATCCGAATTTAAACTTACAAATTTTATTATCACAAAATAACCATCAACTGAGTGATATTTCCATCGTCCCTGAATTGTGTTTAAACATTTGCGCTAATCTAGAAAAAACAGATTTGAGTAAAATAATTAGCTCGCAAACATTCATTCCAACGCAGTTTGTATATACGGTTGTTTTACCATTTCATGAAGGCCAAAAACCAAGTTTTGATTTTGAAACATGGCAACATTTCAATGCTATCTTGTGCTTAAACTTTGATTTATTTTTAAAGCTCAATGATCAGCAACTTGAAAATCAAAATACTGAAATAACTGAAGATACTACTGAAACAAAAACCGACACTGACAATAATAATAATAATTTAGTGAGAAATTTATCTTATTCAGATACCGACAACATTCTGATCAAATCAGCAGAAGCTAAAGTCGATCA
>CAZYCO010000009.1:0-13563 GCA_964645885.1 uncultured Gammaproteobacteria bacterium | reverse complement strand
TTCTTCATACTGTTCAAATAGAAATAGCTAAATTAAAACAGCAAATATCGTTTAAAGCAGAAGATTTAGACAAAAATTTATTAACAGCATATACAATTTTAAGCGCATATGATGACGTTATTACGCAATTGCATAAACAATTAACAGTAGATTTTTTAATCCCAAAAAAAGAAATTTCTATTGGTTTTGCTCGAATATTTTTTTATTACCACTTGAACTTCATTGAGGCATTCGCTTTTTATGTTGAATTATGTATAAAAAAAATTGCAAATGACAATAATCTGGAGCATTTCTTAGTAGTCATCAATACATTAAAAAATTATTTACCAAATTTTTATCATAAAATGATGAGGTTAGAACAAACGCTATCTCTTCTTCATAATAAAATATCAATTGGTTTATTTTTAAAAAATAAGGTGATGAATCAAAAATTGAATCAAGCGTTGGAACAAGTTTTTGGTATTACTGGTTTATACAATTGCAGAAAAGTTGAGTTAGAAGTTGCACGTTTAGCATTACCTAATTTATCTGTTTTCAAAAGCAAGCATAATAATTTTTGCTTTCAATCTACACGAGAAGCAATTGATGAATTGATTCAAACCCGGCTTTTGCCGATCGCAAGAAATGAAATTTCAGAACAATGGATTATTTTTTATCCGACGTTAATACCTGAACCTTTTGTAATTTATGCTGCTTTAAATAAGGAATTGATTGTTACGGTTATATCAATGCGCCCAAATCAAACAGCATTTTATTATACCTTAGGCCAATTACATTCATTATTACAGGAGCAATTATCTAAGCAAAATCGCCTATTTATTTTATTGGGTGCACAAGGTGAAAGAAGCGGTGAAGCGGATGCTGGATTGCAATGCTTAACTTTGTGCCAAACTTTGCAAAAAGAAACTCATCTTAATTATTTGATTGATATCATGAGTATTGAATCAGTAACTTCTGCAATTAAAGAACAAATTATTTCACCTAAATTTTTTAAGCCTACCATTCAATTGACCGATCAAAATAATTTTAGTATTCAAGAAATAGTAGATAATCACACTTTTTTCATAGCCAACATTGATCATTTAAATTTTTCCTTACTTTTTCCAGAAGTAGCCAATAACTCTAAATTTTCAGCTTTATATAATGAAATTAAAAATAAAAAACATTTAAAAGCAGAATTGTTTTTAGTTGCCCGTGGTAAAAAAAGCTTTGACTATTTTTGCAAAATCGTTGCTTTAGCTAAAAAACATAATGTTTTAAATGCGCTAAACGATGATTGTCTTACTGCCTTATCAATAGCGAACAAATATAAAAAACAAGATCGGGCTAACTATTTAAAAACGCAAGGTGCTAAAGTAGAAAATGCAGAAGATCGATTAGAACATACGGTTAATTTGATATTAGAACAATATAAATATTATTCTGATGTTAGAAAATTAGTAACTACACTTCATCAAAATCTTAATGCAACTAGAATAACTGCTCGATTTGATTTACCGATTTATCAAAAATTAATTGCGGAATTAGAAAAGTTAAACACTCAAATTAAAGTAACAAGTGATAATTATGGTGTATACCTTTATTTTTGCTGTAGTTATGCACAAGCCTTATTTAAAGCAATAGATTACCTCGTTGAAAGTGCGCAAGTTAAAAGCAACGAAAATTCAAATAGCAATACAACCGAAATTAGTGAGCAAGTACAAAATAAAAAAATGCTTTCAATATACGCTGACAGAATAGTTAAAAAATTGACTGAATGTGAAGCCTTTTTAGCTAATCTTGATTCAACATTTAAAATTGATGTTTTATTTCTTGATTATTTTTCAGCAACTCGCGCGCAAATTAGCAGCAATTTAGAAAAACTAAATTTAAAAATTTCTCCTGAATTTACCTCAGCAAAAAAATTAGCAAATCAAAATCAAGATTTAATTGAACATTTTGTAGCTGATAAAACTTTATTTATAGCTGACATTGATATCGTTAATCGTTTTATTGATGCTCATCTTTTATCTTTAATTTCTACAGAAAATACAACTAAAACTATGATTGTTGCTGATTCTGTACAACCAGATAGTTGTTTTGTGGCATTAGCTTTTTCAAGTAAACATGAAAATAAAATTAAATTACATTTAATCATTCTTTTGCCTGAAGATAGAACAGCAAATTTAGAATTTACTAAATTATTGGCTTATTGTTTAAAGCAAAGAAAAATTGATTACGAAATATCACTTTGTGAAACTAAGCAAACACCAAGTTTACTCTTACCTAAAATTTGCCAAGCAACAGCAACTTTTTTTGCAAAAATTGATCCATTATATTTTTTCAAGCTTTTAACTTATGTACCCGAGTTGGTTACAGGTCAATCGTTATTAACATTGAAACTAAAAATTAATGGTAAATTGATTACTGAAAATTTTAAGTTCAGCTTATTAGATCAACGGTTGATCGTTCCTATTAATTTTAATGATGCATCAGCTGATCAGCAGCAATTTTTAACTGCTCTGCAAGATAAGACCAAGTTAAAAGAGCTTTTGATTGCAGGTTTGAAAGATAATATTTCAAATGAAAAATTTGAAATATTAGTAGCGTTGGCTAAAAAATTCAATTTGATTGATTTTAAAATAGGCGCTACAGCATGTTCATTATTACAACTTACGTTGTCTAAACATAAATATGCTAAAGCAGCAATATTAATACGTGCAGGTGCAAATTGTGATTTTATTGATGCTAATCAAAAAAGTGTTAAGCAATATTTAAAAGATTCACTTACTGATGAAATAATTCAGAAAAAATTACCCGAGGAATTAGAAACTAAATTTTCAATTGAGATAACAAAATACACTCAAGCTTATCTTGAAAAACAAAAAATAAATTTAAGTCAACAGCCTAAAATTTTAGAAACTAAGCATTTGCGCTTAACTACTCAATTCAACCCAAAAGTTAAAGATAGCACTGAAATTGTGGATAATTCATTTACACAATTATTAGAAGAATTAAAAATTAATACTGATCCTGATTTAGAACAAGATGATGATGAACAGCAACAGCAAAATTTAGTGAATAATTAATTAGAAAAAAATTCACACAAACGCTCTTGCAATTTAGTAACACGTTGTTTAGAGCGTTTTGTGTTAACGGCAATTGCTAGTGCTTTTTTTTGCCCTATTAAAACAACTAATTTTTTACCTCGAGTTATGCCGGTATAAATTAGATTTTTTTCAAGTAAAGTAAAATGCTGAGTTGCAATAGGAATAACAACAACTGGATATTCTGAACCTTGGCTTTTATGAATAGTAATCGCATACGCTAAATTGATTTCATCTAATTCATCAAAATCATAACGTACAATGTTTTTTTCAAACGCAATTTCAACGATTGCATCATCAGGATGAATGGCATGAATAAATCCGATGTCACCATTAAATACTTCTTTATCGTAATTGTTTACTAACTGAATAACTTTATCGCCTACTGAAAATGTATTGCCAAAACGCATGACTTGTACGCTTTGATTTTTATTCAGTTGTTGCTGCAAGGTTTGATTCAATGCACGTGCACCTAATTGATTACGGTTCATTGGCGTCAATACTTGAATATCAAAAATTGGATCAAAACCAAAACGTTTAGGAATACGATCAGTAACGACATTTAATAATTCATCTGGTGTCTCAGCAGCAATAAAATAAAAATCACTGACTTCAGTTGATTCTTCTGGATCTATTTTTAACGGCATTTTGCCTTCATTTACACGATGGGCATTTAAAATAATTTTAGACGTACGTGCTTGTCTAAAAATTTCTTTTAAGCGCACACAAGGAATGGTGTCTGAAGTAATAAAATCGGCTAGCACTGAGCCTGGGCCTACAGAAGGCAATTGATCAACATCTCCTACAAAAATAATTGATGCATGATCCGGAACCGCTGCTAGTAGATGCTGCATTAAAACAATGTCGATCATGGAAGTTTCATCAACAATCACTAAATCTGTTTTTAATAAATCATGGTGCGCGGTTTCAATATTTAGTTTTTTACCCAGTAAACGATGAATCGTTTTCGCTTCCATGTGTGTGGTTTCAGATAAGCGTTTCGCTGCTCGACCGGTAGGTGCGCATAACGTTACCGCTATGCGTTTTGAACGGGCAATTTGTAAAATGCTATTGACTACAGTGGTTTTACCTACGCCAGGACCACCCGTAATGATTAATACTTTATTTTCTAAAGCAGAAATAACAGCTTGTTTCTGTGAAAAGGAAAGTTCTAATTTAGTTTTTTCTTCTACCCAAGGTATGGCTTTTAATGCATCTATAGGTAACCAATTTGATTTTGCTTTTTGTAAGCGTAATAAATGTTGCACCACATTTAATTCAGCGCGGTGAAGCGAAGTTAAAAATAAACAATCTTCATTTTTAATTTTTTCAGCAATGATATTTTTTTCAGCTAATTCTTCAGTAATGCCTGATAATATTTTTTCAGGAGCGATTTGCAGTAGCTCAGCTGTTGCCTCAATTAATTTTTGTTGCTGAATTGCACAATGACCTTGTTGAGCAAATGCCTGTAATTGATAACGCAGTGCTGCACGAATACGAACGACAGCATCAGCTGCAATTCCTAGCTGTTGCGCTAAAGTATCTGCGGTTTTAAATCCAATACCATAAACTTCATCTGCTAAACGAAATGGATTAGCTTTAATTTTTTCAACGGCCTTTTCACCATAAGTTTTATAAATACGCATAGCACGGGCATTGCCCATACCATGTTGCTGCAGAAAAACTAAAATATTGCGAACAGATTTTTGTTGCTGCCATCCTTCTACAATTCTTTCTAATCGTTGTTTACCAATGCCAGGAATATCCAGCAAACGTTTTGGATCATTATCCATGACATCAAAAACGTTTTTTCCAAAAGCATTAATTAATAATTTGGCATAGTGTTCGCCAATACCTTTAACAACACCTGAGCTTAAATATTTTTTTATACCTTCAAGAGAAGATGGTGGGATAATTTGAATATGATCTGCTTTGAATTGTAAGCCATGATTTGGATCGTTAAACCATTGGCCTTCACATTGCACAAATTCGCCTGGCGTTAAACTTGGGACATTTCCAACAATGGTCAGCAATTCATTTTTTTTATTTGTTTTCAAACGAGCAACGACAAAACCATTTTCTTCATTAAAAAAAACGATACGTTCAACTGAACCTTGACATTGTTCTTTGGTTTCAACTGTTGATGGCGGTGATGGCATTCGAACTATCTTCTATCATTGCGTTTGCTTCTGGATGCGTTTCTTTTAAACGTAGTGTTAATAGTAATGCAATACATAATCCAATCGGCAATAACATCAATGCTGTCCGATAATCGTCTACTGAATAGTGGACTGTTGAAGGATGTAAATATTGTAATATCGCTCCAATAACAGGTTGTAATAAAGGTGCGCCAATAATAATGCACATCATGTTAGTAAAGCCCATTGCCGCTGCATGGCGTGACGTCGGTGTAATATCACTCATGACTGCAAATGGGATCATGTAAGCACTACTAGTAAATCCGACTAAAAATAACAAAAAGAACATCGCTGCAATTGGAATATGTTGCATAAATAAAACGATTAGCATCAACCCAATTGTTAAAATTGATCCAATAACCATTAATGGTTTACGACGTTTAATATAATCTGAAACCCAGCCTAATAACGGTGCACCAATGCCCGCACCAATAAAGATCATAGACGATAATGACGCTGCAATCGTTAAATTACTATGATAGAGCTCTCGCAAAAATGGTACGCCCCAAAGTGATGCAAATGTTGCAACGATGGTGAACATCAAACCGGAATAAATACCTAAAATCCAAGTGTCTTTAGAAAAGATAATTTTACTAAACACTGAAGAAAATTTTTCTTGCGATACGTTAACTTGTTGAAAACTAAATTGTTGTTTTGGTTTATCACGTACAACAAGAAATATTACAAAAGCTAAAACAACACCAAATGCAGCACAAACTGCAACTGTTCCCTGCCATCCAAATGAACTTTCAACCAGTTGACTTAATGCTGGTTCACCAATCCCTGCGCCCCACATACCAAACATTTCTGTTAATCCAGCAAGCAATGCAAAGTATTGCGGTGCAAACCAACGTTTAGCTAAAAATAAAGTAGCAACAATTCCAGGTGACGCAATAATGCCCATAAACATACGGCTTGCGAGTGCGCCATAAAAATGAGTTGATAATGCAAACCATGCACAACCAAGTGCTAATCCGATTGCGCCAGCGATTAGAAGATATCGACCACCGAAACGATCAACTAACATTCCCGCTGGCATTTGCAGAAAAACATACGTGTAATAATAAGCTGAAGATAAAATACCAACTTGTACTGCATCAATTGCAAATGCTTGCATCAACTCAGGCACCATAATGCCTGATGATGCTTGTAGTAAAAATTGATATAACACAAACGTTGCTGCAATAGCCCAAATTAAAATTGCAGCACCGTTTTGTGTTAACTTACCTTCATTCATGCTTTTACTTGTTCCTTGTAACGCTTTTCACTGCGAATAATTTCTGCTTTTGCATCTTCAGCGCCTAACCATCCTTTTACTTTTACCCATTTACCTTCTTCTAAATCTTTATAATGTTCAAAGAAATGAGAAATAGTTTTAAGTAATTGTGGTGATACGTCATCTGGTGATTGAACATGACGATAAAGTGGAGTTAATTTATCTGCAGGTACAGCAAGAATTTTTGCATCGATACCTGATTCATCTTCCATTTGCAGCATACCAATTGGTCGACAACGGATAACCACACCGCAATTTAATTTATTTGGTGTAAGAACAAGAACGTCAACAGGATCACCATCTTCAGATAAAGTGTGAGGAACATAACCATAGTTAGTTGGGTAGTACATCGCTGTTGCCATGAAACGATCTACAAATAAAGCACCACTTTCTTTATCTACTTCATACTTAACAGGTTCACCATGCGCAGGTATTTCAATTACAACATTAATATCGTTCGGAATATCTTTACCCGCTGAAATTTTTGATAAGTCCATCGTTTTCTCCGTTTAATTAAAGGTTCTGTCATCCCGGCCAAGCACACGAAGTGTGCGCGAGCCGGGAACCAGGGAAATATATAATATCGCACTGGATCCCGGATAAACGCTACGCGTTTTCCGGGATGACAATAGGTGCAACATTACACGAATCACATAACAAATTAGAACTCTCTTTTATATCTTTTGCTTCTATAGGAAAAGAACATTTCATACATTGTGATTTATGGCTTGTTGTTAGTTGTGGCGTTAATGCAATCCGTTCATCAAACACATAACAATCGCCTTGATAATGTACACCACCACATTCTTTAAAATAATTTAAAATTCCACCATGTAATTGATACACCTGCTCAAATCCTTGTTCTAAAAAAAAGGCAGACGCTTTTTCGCAACGAATTCCGCCGGTACAAAACATGACAACAGGTTTTTTCTTCCAAGCTGTATCTAATTTTGCTGTTGCTTCAGTAAATTCAACAAAATGCCTGATATTGAAATGTTGTGCACTTTCAAATGTACCAAATGCAATTTCATAATTGTTACGTGTATCAAGTAACAATAAATCTTTTTGATCATCAAGCCATTGTTTAAGCATTTGAGGTGCTAAATAAGATGCTGTTTTAACAGTTGGATCAACATCTGCACGTAAAGGAATAATAGATTTTTTTAACTTTACCCATAAACGTTTAAAAGGAATTTGTTCAGATAAAGTTGTTTTAAATTCAATATCGTTAAATACAGAATCTTCGCGAAGATAGTTTTGAAATTGCTCAATTTCAGAATTTTGACCTGCAAGCATCAAATTAATACCTTCTTGGCTTAAAAGAATGGTGCCTTTTAAATCAAGGCTTTTACAGGTGGAAAATAACTGCTCTTTACGCTGAGGTAGGTCTTGCAAAGAGACAAATTTATAAGCTGCTATATGAGTAATCATAAGGTTCTCGAAAGTTTGGTTGTTCTAAATCATGTGGAGATTGTAGAATAGATAGCTCTTATTGTTAATTTGTGTAGAAGGCCAAATACATATATGGACTGCATTTTCTGCAAAATCATCCAAGGGGAAATTCCCGCTGAGATCCTTTATCAAGATGAGCATTTAGCTGCTTTTCGTGATATTCGTCCTCAAGCACCAAGCCACCTTTTGATTATCCCTAAGGACCACATTAAGACAATTAATGACTTGACTCCACAACATCAGGAACTGATTGGAAAAATGGTTATTTGCGCTCAAAAACTCGCAAAAGACGAAAATTTTGCTGAATCTGGCTACCGATTGGTCTTCAATTGCAATGAAGATGGGGGGCAAGAGGTTTATCATATTCACCTTCATTTATTAGGTGGCCGACGTATGCATTGGCCTCCAGGTTAATTTAACTTTAATAGAACAGACGACTATGGAAAAAGAATTTTTAAATATTATTTCTTCGATTGGCGAAAATCCCGAACGAGAAGGCTTAAAAGATACACCTAAACGTGCAGCTAAAGCATTCGAGTATTTGACTAGTGGATACCATCAATCTCTTGATCAACTAGTGAATGGCGCAATTTTTCACTCTGATATGAGTGAAATGGTCATTGTTAAAAATATCGAGCTTTATTCTCTATGTGAGCACCATCTTTTACCTTTTATTGGCCATTGCCATGTTGCTTATCTACCAGATGGAAAAATCATAGGACTTTCTAAAGTTGCTCGTATTGTTGATTTCTTCTCAAAACGTTTACAAGTTCAAGAACATCTTACGCAACAGATTGCAGAGTGTATGTTGGATATTACTGGCGCTAAAGGTGTGGGTGTAATTATTGAAGCTAAACACTTATGCATGATGATGCGTGGCGTAGAGAAACAAAGTTCTCAAATGACAACTTCAATGATGTTAGGGTCATTTAGAAGTGATCCACGTACTCGCGCAGAATTCTTGAATTTAGTGAAAGGATAACTTTTATTGCTTTTTCTAACGTACAAAAACACCTATTTTTAGGTGTTTTTGTTTTTGAGGCTTTATATCAGCTTTGATAAACAAATTATCTAAAATATTTTCAATATAAGTATGAAATTCTTTTAATAATAAATCTGCATCTTTCATACTTTGTTTTAAATAATTGGAAATTTCATATAAATAGCGGCTAATTTCTACTAGTTCTTCTTTAGAAATTTCTTTTTGTTTTAATTCAGCAATTTTTTGTTTAATAAGATAAATATTTAAAATATCTGTTTGTTTATAGTCTTGTTTTTCGAGCAGAAATTGAATTAATAAATATTGTTTGCCATCTTTTGTAATATCCAATTGGTTTAATCTATTTTCCAAAATACTTTCTAAATGTTTGATGCTTCGAAATAAATATTCTAAAGCAATGCGGTAATTTTGTTTTTTAAAAATAAATTTTTCAGAAAACCGATCATTCTGATTTTGTAATTCTGAAATATTCGCAAAATCCCTTGGCGAAATTTCGGATTCAATAATTAGATCGTGTTTGAACTGTTGAAGAAGATTTATAGAAACTTGATTAAATATATCTTTTTCGCATTCAAAATTAATTGCATGAGCAGGAACTTGAACTTTCAATAAAACAATTTCACGATGTTGCTCTACATTTTTAGCTTTTTGATAAGCAAAATTACTATCAAAAAAAACCGTACCATCAGAAAATATTTCTTTTATTTGACTATTTTCTCTACTAACGCAAGGTAAGTAAGCTTCGAGCACATAAATTTTTAACTCTTTTCTAATCCAAGTTACACCGCTTAAATTTTTTATTGCAATTTGGGATATTGGATTACCTATTAATTTTATTATTTTTAATGCCAAGCTCTGCTTATGTGTAACCATGTTCTGTAATAACAGTTTCGAAATGATTTCTTGAATGGAATAATCGGTGATGTTGTTATGACTTACATCTAGAGCTTCTAACTCATTATTTGAATAAATAACATTAAAAACACTTATAAATTTTTCATCACTAATTTGATTATGAGATAAATTTAGGTTTTTGAAGTTATTTTTTTCGGCAAGAAATTTCAGAAACAATTCAAATTGTTCGTTAGTAATATCTTTTAAAATATTTGAAAAATTAAATAAATTATCAGAAGAACTAAATGTTTGATTTTGAAAAATTAGTTCTTCTGTCATCCTTGCTCTTTAGAAAATTTTAGTCAGTTTTTTCTGCAGATAATTCACTTTGGCCTTGCGCAGGCGCATCTTCTACCGAAGCAAGAGCTTTTAAACTTAAACGAATACGACCTTGGCGATCAATTTCAATTACTTTTACTCGAATAACTTCACCTTCGTGAAGAAAATCAGATACTTTTTCCACACGCTGATTAGCTATTTGAGAAATATGTAATAAACCTTCTTTATTAAATGGTGTTAATGAAACAAAAGCGCCAAAATCAACTAAACGAGTTACTTTTCCTTCGTAAATAGCGCCTTCTTCAATTTCTGTAGTAATAGCAGCAATACGTTTTAAAGCTATTTCACCTGCTTTTTGATCGACAGCAGCAATAGTTACAGTACCATCATCCGAAATATCTACGCTTGCACCACTTTCTTCAATAATTGAGCGAATGGTTGCTCCACCTTTACCAATTACTTCTCTAATTTTATCTTGCTCTACTTTTACAGTTAAAATACGAGGAGCATAGTTAGAAACTTGCGAACGTGATTGTGCTAGTACACCATTCATAATATCTAAAATATGAAGACGAGCGTGTCGTGCTTGCTCTAATGCAACTTCCATAATTTCCGAAGTGATACCATCAATTTTAATATCCATTTGCAGTGCAGTTACGCCTTTATCAGTACCAGCAACTTTAAAATCCATATCCCCTAAATGATCTTCATCACCAAGAATGTCTGTTAAAACAACATATTGGTCATTTTCTTTAACCAATCCCATAGCAATTCCAGCTACTGCTGCTTTTAAAGGTACGCCCGCGTCCATTAAGGCTAAGCTTGTACCACAAACAGTTGCCATTGAACTTGAGCCATTAGATTCTGTTATTTCAGAAACAGCTCGAATTACATAAGGAAATTCGGTTTCATTTGGTAAAACTGCTTCAATTGCCCTTCTCGCAAGACGTCCATGGCCGATTTCTCTACGCTTTGGACTTCCTACTTGGCCTATTTCTCCAACTGAATATGGAGGAAAATTGTAATGCAACATAAATCTTTCTTTACGATCGCCTTCAAGAGCATCAATAAGCAGAGCATCTCGACCAGTACCTAAAGTTGCAACTACAAGAGCTTGTGTTTCACCTCTTGTAAATAATACAGAGCCATGCGTTCTTGGTAAGAAACTTGGTTTAATAGTAATTGGTCGAACTGTTTTATTATCACGACCATCTATTCTTAATTGACCAGAAATAATTTTCTGACGAACAAAGTCTCTTTCTATATTCTCAAAATTATTTATAACTTGTGTTGCTGAAGGCCTGCCGTCTTCTTCTCCAGTAAATTTTTCAACAGCTTGTTTTCTAAGTTCAGATAATTTATTTCGACGAGCAAGTTTATCTTGAGTTGCATAGGCTGTAGAAATTTCGTTTAAGAAAGCTGCTTTAATTTCTTGCTTCAATTCTGAATGAATAACAGGAACTTGCCATTCCATTGATGTTGTACCAACTTCTTGCGCAAACTCCTTAATTCCTTGAATTACGGTTTGCATTTGCGCATGGCCAAATAAGACACCACCAAGCATGATACGTTCTGATAACTCTTTAGCTTCTGATTCAACCATAATTACAGCATTTTCACTGCCTGCTACAACTAAATCTAATGCAGATTGTTCAAGCTGTTTTACGCTTGGATTTAAATTGTAAATTCCATCTTTATAACCAACTCTAGCCGCTGCAACGGGACCTAAGAATGGCGCTCCAGAGATATATAAAGCAGCTGAAGCAGCAATAAGGGAAACAATATCTGGACTTACATTATTATCTAGAGATAGAACAGTTACGATAATTTGAATTTCATTTTCAAATCCATCTGGAAACATTGGTCGTAAAGCACGATCAATTAATCGAGAGGTTAAAATCTCAGTTTCAGTTGGTCTTCCTTCACGTTTGAAGTAACCACCAGGAATTTTTCCTGCAGCATAAGTTCTTTCTTGGTAATTTACTGTTAAAGGGAAAAAGCCTCTAGGTTCTTCAACCTTTTCGCTTTGAACCACAGCCGTAACCAATACAACTGTATCCCCCATTCTAGCTAGTACAGAAGAAGTTGCCTGACGAGCAACTTCTCCAGATTCAAGAGTTAAAAGCATTTCACCGTACTGAATGGATTTTTTTACGACTGAGTTCACGTAAATTCCTCTAAAATTAATTTTGCGGAATGAATAAAAATAGATAAATAACTAATAATGTTTTATGTGATTTAGAAAGAATCTCTTAAATTTAATCTTTCAATCAAACTACGGTAACGATCTAAAGCTTTACTTTTCAAATACTTAAGTAATTTTTTTCTTTTGCTAACAAGTAAAACTAATCCACGTCTAGTATGAAAATCATGTGAATTTTTCTTAACATGTTCAGTTAAATATGCAATTCGAGTTGTTAACAAGGCTACTTGTGTTTCAGGTGACCCTGTATCATTTTGATCTCTACCAAAATCTTTAACTATTTTTGCTTTTACTTCGGCATTGAAGGCCATATGTTTAAACTCCTAACTTAACTTATACATTCTTCAAATTGTGCGATTCTACTATCTCAGGCCAAAAAGTAAACCAAATGTGACCATTGTCAGATTTGTAAATCTGACAAAAATTTATTTAATCGTTTTTACTTATTATTCAACCTGCTTCTTCTCTAAAAGAGAAATTAATATTTTAAAAATTAAAAATGAATATATAGTTTTTGTGCTTTTTTCATGGGTTAGTTCATTATTATTTTTTAAAATGCTAGTTTCCATAATGAATCCCCTTTAATTTTTATAACCCTAATTTGAGGCACTATTTAAAAGTTAAAAGGTTTAAAGGTAAAACTGCGAAGCTATGTATAGTGCAATAATGAAACAAATAATTAAAAACTATTTCATTATTATTATTATTTTAAATTAATATTCGTGTTGATAGAGGATTAAGGAAAAATAAGAAAGAGTAAGAAAATAAAAAACCTGGCACTGACCTACTTTCACATGGGTACCCCCACACTATCATCGGCGCGGAGCGTTTTCACGACTGAGTTCGATATGGGTTCAGGTGGTCCCCGCTCGCTTTGGGTACCAGGTATCTCTTAGTAGCTCCAAACACTACTTGGGTGTTATATGGTCAAGTCTCTCGGCCTATTAGTATCGCTTAGCTCAAAACCTCTCAGCTCTTACACTTGCGACCTATCTACGTCGTCGTCTTCAACAGACCTTCCGGCACTTACGTGCGGGATATCTCATCTTGGGGCAGGCTTCCCGCTTAGATGCTTTCAGCGGTTATCCCTTCCGTACTTAGCTACTCGGCTATGCAATTGGCATCACAACCGATACACCTGCGGTACGTCCACTCCGGTCCTCTCGTACTAAGAG
>CAZYCO010000008.1:7170-54161 GCA_964645885.1 uncultured Gammaproteobacteria bacterium | reverse complement strand
TGCTAAAGTATTAAAACCTTCCGAGATCGAAGATCAACAACAAAGAGAGCAACAAAGAATTAGCCAACTTTCGCAAGAAGAACAAAACCAAATTACGAGCGACTATAAATACGCGCTTAAATTAGCTGAAGAAGAAATGAGCAGTTCATTAATTAAAAAATAGATCTTTTCTTTAAGGCCGATCATCAACAATTTTCTTTTGCTTTGGTAATAAGTCATCACGACTTAATCCCATTTTCAATGCCAATGCACCTGCAACATAAATAGAAGAATATGTACCTACAACGATCCCGATAATAAGTGCGAGTGAGAAACCACGAATCATTTCTCCACCATATAAATACAAAACAACAACCACGATTAAGGTTAAGACTGATGTCATGATTGTTCTTGATAAAGTTTGATTGATAGACACATTCATAATTTCAAGCGGCGTTGATTTACGCATTCTTCTAAAATTTTCACGAACTCGATCGAATACCACAATCGTGTCATTTAGTGAGTAACCAATAATTGCTAATAAAGCAGCTAATGCTTTCAAATCAAATTCAATTTGGAATAACGCAAAAATACCTAAAATTAAAACTGGATCGTGAATAAGTGCCACCGTTGAACTTACTGCAAAACGATATTCAAATCGAAGCGCGATATAAATCATAGTTGCTAATAACGCGACAATAACTGCAAGTAAGCCACGCGTAGTTAATTCTTTCCCGACTTGTGCACCAACAACATCAACGCGTTGTTTTTCAGCTCCTGGTAGTGCTGCCATAATTTTATCTATTACTACTTCTTGATTTTTTGCAATTAAATTAGCAGGAATGCTAATTAGTACTTGTTCTGATGTGCCATAAGTTTGAACTACAGCTTCTTTAAAATTAGCTTGTGCAAGTGCGCTACGAATTTGTTCAATATTTGCAGGTTTGTCGTAATGCGCTTCGATTTGAATACCGCCAGTAAAATCTAAACCAAAACGTAAGCCATTCATTATTAAGGCGCCAATTGAAACAGCGAATAGAAAAATAGAAAGGATCGCTGTCCAACGGCTTACGCCCATGAAATCAATTTTGGTACCTTGTTTAAAAAATTCCATTGTTTATCACAACCTCGTCACAAATTTTTTATATGCCAATTGAGATTTTTTTCAATGCTCTGCCACACCATATTTACTATCGCACGTGTAAATGTGACTGCAGTTAACATAGATGTCAGGATCCCGATTGTTAATGTGATTGCAAAACCGCGCACTGCTCCAGAACCAATACTGAATAACACAATCGCGACAATTAATGTTGTAACGTTCGAATCAATAATAGTTGCTAATGCGCGTTCAAAACCGGCATGAATACTTGCTTGTGGACTAACACCATTACGCAGTTCTTCACGAATACGCTCAAAAATTAAAACGTTACTATCTACTGCCATACCAACTGTTAATACGATACCGGCAATACCTGATAACGTAAGTGTGGCACCTGCAATCGATAAAACAGCAACGATTAACACTAAATCAAAAATTAAAGCTAGGTCGGCAATCAAACCAAATACACGATAGTAAAGTGCCATAAAAATAATAACTAACGTCATACCAATGACTAATGAATTGATACCATTTTTAATATTTTCAGCACCCAGTGATGGTCCAACAGTTTGCTCTTCAACTACATCAATTGCAGCTGGTAATGAACCTGCGCGCAGTAAAAGCGCTAAATCTTGCGCTTCCTTGGTACTTAAACCAGTGATCCTAAAATTACTTCCAAGTGTAGTTTGAATTTGTGGCGCACTAATTACTCGTTCAATTTTCCGATGAACTTTTGTTGGCTTACCATTTACAACCTGAGTTTCAGAAACAGTTTCGATATAAACAATTGCTAATCTTTTACCAACATTTTCACGAGTAGCACGCGAAAATAATGCAGCATCGTTACCACCAATACTGATGTTAACTGCAGGCATACCGTTTTCATCTAAACCAGTTTGCGCAGAAATAATTGCATCACCTGTCAACACTGCCTGATTTTTTACCAAAATAGGTTGACCATCTAATTGATAAAGTTTGGTGCCTAATGGTATGGCACCACTTGCAGCAACAGATCTGGCATCATTTTCAAAATCAACTAAATGAAATGCTAATGTAGCTGTTCCACCTAAAATTTGTTTTGCATGTGCAGCATCTTGAATACCAGGCAAATCGACTGCAATACGATTACTACCTTGTTGTTGTACTTGCGCTTCTGCAACTCCCAATTCATTTACACGATTACGTAATGTCGTCATCGTTTGTTCAATTGTATATTGCGAAATTTCACCGATCGCTTGCGGCGTAAATTCTGCTAACAAAACGTAATTACCATTTTGATTTTGTTTTTTAACACTAAATTCTGGCGCGCTACGTTGAATTAATCCGTACGCTTGCGCTTCTGATTCAGCGTCATCAAATTGCAAAGTAATATTTTGTTTAGTTGGAAATACACCACGATAACGAATGTTGGCATCACGTAATTGCTTACTAAATGATTTAGCAAAATTTTGAATGCGACGTACAAATACACTTGTCATATCAACATCAAGTAAAAAATGAACACCGCCACGAAGATCTAAACCTAATTTCATAGGATGCGCACCAAGCGCGCTTAACCACTTTGGTGTTGTCGGAGCAAGATTGAGTGCAAGCGTATAATTGTTGTTATTTGCTAATAATTTATTGATCGCACTTCTTGCTTCTAATTGATGATTAACAGAATCAAATCGAATTAAAAGTAAGTTATTTTGTTGCTGAATCGATTTATAGCTAATGCCTGCTTCAGCTAAATTTTGTTTGATTGAAGCAATGAAATTATTATCAATTGTAACTTGTTCAACTTTTGGCGAAATTTGAATTGCAGGCTCATCCATAAACACATTAGGTAGTGCGTAAAGAATACCGACAATCAAAATGACGATAAGTAAAATATATTTCCAAAGTGGAAAGCGATTCTGCATGAGACAATCCTAAGGAAAATGTTTTAAATTATTTATGACAATGATTTCAATGTACCTTTTGGTAACACTGAAGCAACAGATGGACGTTGCACTGTAATTTCAACACCTTGTGAAACTGTTAAAACTACAAAATCACCTGCTATACGCGAGATAGTTCCAACGATTCCGCCACTGGTAATAACTTCATCACCTTTTTGTAAATTTGCGACTAATTGGCGGTGTTCTTTCATACGTTTGCTTTGAGGACGCCACATAAGAAAATAAAAAATTAATATAAACGCAACCAACATGCCTACGCTGCTTAACATTGATGCTTGTGGCGGTACATCAGAAGCAGCTTGCGCAAATGCATCAGCAATAAAAAGACTCATAATTTCCCTCAAAACGTTTATGTCAATTTGAAGTCGGGCAATTTACCGTGTTCAAGGTGGTGACGCAATTGTATGCTGCTGTTACATTTATTTACCCTTAGAAAAAATAAATTGAGATTTTCATGACCGAACTAGACCAATTACAACGATTTCTTTTTTTAAATGGCAATATTCGCGGTGTGATTGTCCGCTTACGCGACAGCTACCAAGCAGTGCGTAGCCGACACCCCTACCCCTTTACTGTGCAGTATCAACTCGGCCAAGCACTAGCAGCTATCCCTATGCTAAGCAGCACTATCAAATCTGAGAGCTCATTAATTTTACAAATTCAAACCGATGGCCCACTTAATTTAGTTGTTACTCAGTGCCGACCTACTTTTAAAATTCGTGGTTTGGCTAAATGGGAAGGTGAAGTTGCAACTAACCCTAAAGAAGCATTTGGTAAAGGAAACTTAGTTATCACAATCACTGCTCCTAATAATGACCGCTATCAAGGTGTAGTCGATTTTCAAGGCAGTATTGCATCAGCACTTGAAACTTATTTTGCGCAATCAGAACAATTAGCAACATGTATTATCTTATTTGCCAATGAACAAACTGCTGCGGGTTTACTCTTACAAGTTATTCCAGATGGAAAAATTGAAACACCAACAATAGCTTGGGACGAAGCTATCCAATTAGCAAAAACCATTTCATCGCAAGAATTATTTGAGCTACCAAATCAAACCATTTTAAAACGCTTATTTCATGAACATGATTTAGAATTATTTCCCGCCGAAAAAGTAGAATTTCAGTGCTCATGCACAATTGAAAAAATGGAAGGCGCTGTGAGCATGTTAAGCAAAGAAGAAATGGACGAGTTATTGCATTTGCATAAAGCAATCGCTGTCACTTGTGAATTCTGCAATTATCGCTATGAATTCAATGCTAGTGATATTGAAAAAATATGCAAAGAAAAAGAATTACAACAACAAGAAAAAAATAAACATTAATTTTTTATTTTAAGTCATTGATAATTTTAATTTGGCTTACCTTGAGAGAAAATTAAGATCAACATTAACATTTAAAGTTATAAAATAAGCATTGCGTCGCCGTAGCTAAAAAACCGATATTTTTCTTTTACCGCTTCTTTATATGCATTCATTACATTTTCATATCCTGCAAATGCAGATATCAGCATCAGTAAAGTTGATTCAGGCAAATGAAAATTTGTTAGCATTGAATCTATTACTCGAAATTGAAAACCTGGATAAATAAACAAATTAGTTTCTTTGGTCGTTGCAACTAATTCGCCTGTTATTGCTGCACTTTCCAAACTTCGAACACTAGTTGTACCTATAGCTGTTACACGGGCATTTATTTTCTTTGCTGCTTTTACCTTACTGCAAACTTCATCTGATACTTGAAAATACTCAGTATGCATTTGATGTTGGGTTACATCGTCGACTCGAACTGGCTGAAATGTTCCAGCACCAACATGTAAAGTGACATAAGCAGTTTCAATATTTTTTTGTTTTAGTTTTTCAAACATGGCTTCGTCAAAATGAAGCCCAGCAGTAGGTGCTGCAACTGAACCTTTATGTTTTGCGTAAATTGTCTGATAACGTTCTAAGTCAGTTTGTTCATCAGCACGAGTGACATAAAGAGGTAGTGGAATATGACCGTATTGTTCTAATAATTCTAATACTGTTTTTTCCGATAAAAATTTAAGTTCGAATAAATCGTCTTGACGAGCTACCATTTCAACTTCAATTGCATTTTCCAATAACAATTTACTATTTGCTTTGGGCGCTTTGCTGGCACGTACATGCGCTAAAACTCGATGTGCATCTAATACCCGCTCAACTAACACTTCGACTTTGCCACCACTTTGCTTTTGACCAAATAAGCGAGCTGGAATAACTCTACTGTCATTAAAAACGAGTAAATCTAGGGGATTAAGAAAATTAGTTAAATCAGAAAACAAATGATGAGATACCTTGCCGGTTTGCTTTTCTAAGACCAATAAACGGCTTTGACTGCGTTGTTTTAACGGATATTGCGCAATCAATTCATCTGGTAAATCGTAATAAAAATCTTGGCGTTTCATTTAATTATCTATTAATAAAGTTTGTTTTTTCTAAAGATAACATTATTCTTGAACACAACTCAGTTAGTCAAAAAGGTTTTAGTATCTCATACATTTAAATAAGGGACGTTCCATGACTATTACTTCTTCTATTTTCGATATGTTTGCTCGCTCCCCTCTTATGCCACTTGAAAAACATATGGATAAAGTACATTCCTGTGTAGAAGTTTTAATTCCCTTTTTTGAAGCGGTACTCAAGCAAGATTGGATAACAGTTGAAAAATTACAGCTTAAAATTTCGGTGTTAGAACGCGAAGCCGATCAAATGAAGAAAGACTTAAGAACGCATTTGCCTCGCGGTTTATTCTTACCTGTACCACGTACTGACTTATTAGAAATTTTATTTACCCAAGATCGACTTGCAAATAAAGCGAAAGATATTGCCGGTATTATCATTGGGCGCAAATTACTGATTCCTAAAGAAATTGCTGAAGATTTTATGCGTTTTTTAAAGCGCTCTATTGATGCTTCCAAACAAGCAAGAGATGCCATCAATCAACTAGATGAGTTATTAGAAACTGGTTTTCGTGGCAGCAATGAAGTGAAGTTAGTAGAAGGCATGATTACCACTCTAGATGCTATTGAACACGACACCGACGAAATGCAGATTATTATTCGTAAAAAATTGTTTGAACTTGAAAAATCACTACCACCCGTAGATGTGATTTTTCTTTATAAAATTATCGAATGGACGGGTGATTTAGCTGATCGAGCCCAAGCGGTTGGCGGACTCTTAGAACTATTACTTGCTCGTTAAAACTTTTCCCAGATTTCGTCTTTTTGCTCTGGATTAGGATTATCGCGAAGCTTAGCAATCCGTTTCGCTTTTTCTATTTCTTTTATCTGGTTTTTAGATAAAGGGATTTTTTTATCCAGACTATAAAGAAATTTTTCATCTGGACTAACAAAGTCAGTTTTGAGTTTTTTAAAAATCATAATTCTTACCTCAATTATCTTAGGTGTACCAATTGGTGCTCTATCTCATCTTAATAAAATTTATTGGCGAGTTATAAAAAATTTAAGCGATTCTGCTGAATGTTTCGTATCATTGCAATTTTTGATGCTTTAGCTATTGCAGTTACAAATGAGAATCATTATCATTTAACCTAGCTACTCTAATTTTCAAGGCTCAACACATGAAAAAAACGATTTTTTCCCTCATTTTTTGCCTAACCCTTTTTTTTTTTTTTCAACTTGCTTTTGCATCATCTGAAAAAAAAGCTACTGAATATGACACGCTTATTACTCAAATTACTGCTCAAGGCGACGCCCTTATCCAAAAGTATAATTCACAAAATAATTTAGAAGTGACCAATGGCTTTTCCAAACTCTATTTTGAGTTATATGAAGATAAAGGCATTGAAGACAGAGTTGCAAACGCTGCTCCTGAAATGGGAAAAAATACTGAGGCTCTTTTTTTACAACTTATTAATGCTGCTGGAAAAAACCAACCAAAAGCAAATTTGGAAAAAATATGGGGAGCTTTATCACAGCAATTAAAAGCCGATTTAACTGTTTTACGTGTACGTCACCAAGCAGGCTTCTGGGAAACATCATTTCAATCTTTAATTATTTTATTTCGTGAAGGTTTTGAAGCAATTTTAATTATTGTCGCGCTGATTGCGTATCTTCGTCGTATGAATCAAGAAGATAAAATTCCAATCATTCACTACAGCACAATGATTGCTATAGCAGCAAGTATAGCTACTGCATTTGGGTACTCGATATTAGTGAACAGTTTGCAAGTTAATAAAGAAGTATTAGAAGGCTCAAGCATGTTTATTGCAGCTTTAGTTTTGCTCTATGTTAGCTATTGGATATTTGAACATGGACTAAAACGGAAAAAAGCCATTAATTTCAAAATAGAACAAGCTGTAAAAACTAGTAACTTATTTGCACTTGGCAGTGCTGCATTTTTAGCGGTATATCGTGAAGGTGCTGAAACAATTTTATTTTATCAAGCACTTATTGCTAGCAGTCATGGTGCAACTGGTGGTTTATTAACTGGATTTATCGTTGCTATTTTCTTATTGATTGCACTTTATTTCACTATTACACGTGCAAGTATTAAATTACCGCTACGTACCTTTTTTACAATTACCGCTGTTTTCTTGTATTACATGGCCTTCACATTTATTGGTCGCGCTATTGCAGAACTTCAAGAAGCAAATTGGATTCCATATACGCCAATTCATTCTATGCCAGAAATTTCAATTCTAGGTATTTTCCCAACAGAAGAAGGAATTATCAGTCAACTGATCTTCTTATTGCCTACATTAACCGGTTTGTGGTGGTGGTATAAAAAACAACAAAGTTACAAAGCGATTTCCGTATCATGACAAATAATTGGTGCTCAACTGCAACTATTGAAACGCTAAAAAAAAGAGCTGAAATCATCCAAAATATTCGACAATTTTTTTTAGCAAGAAATTATTTAGAAGTTGAAACACCTTTATTATCAAATGCTACTGTTACTGATCCAAATTTATATAGCTTCGAGACAACTTTTCATAATAAAACTTTTTACTTACAAACATCACCAGAATATGCAATGAAACGCTTATTGTGTAACGGTAGTGGTGCCATTTTTCAAATTACTAAATCATTTCGAAATGATGAATTAGGCAAACAACATAATCCTGAATTTACTATGCTTGAATGGTATAGACCTGGATTTAATCATCATGATTTGATGAATGAAATCGATGAATTTTTGCAAACCATCATTCAAGCACCTAAAGCAGAAAAAATAACTTATAAAGAAATTTTTTTAAAATTGTTAGACATCAACCCATTAGATGCATCTATAGAGCAACTTGAATTAATCGCGAAACAACACATAGAAATAACATTTTCTTCTGAACAAAAACACGATCGAGACTTTTGGTTGTATTTATTAATGACTCATCTTATTGAACCTAATTTATCAAAAAATGTTCCAACTTTTATTTTTGATTTTCCTGCTTCACAAGCGGCACTAGCTCGTATTGGTAAAAATCAGCAAAACGAGAATATTGCTGAACGTTTTGAGGTTTATCTAGGTGGTATGGAATTAGCAAATGGCTTTCATGAATTAAGCGATGCTGTTGAACAAGAAAAACGTTTTCAACATGAACAACAATTACGTCAACAACTTAATTTAGCTACTGTTCCATACGATAAAAATTTAATTGCAGCATTAAATCAAGGCTTACCTAATTGCGCTGGCGTGGCATTAGGTGTTGATCGTTTGATTATGCTGGCATTGAAAAAATCGTCTATTCAAGAAGTAATTAGTTTTTCAATCGAGAATGCGTAAGTTAGAAAATGGTGGGCAAAGCGCGAAGCGCATGCCCACCATTCGTTCATTATTTCTTAGCAGTAAATCTAAAAATATCACCTGCTTTATCTTTACCAAGATCTTTAATCTTTTGATAAAAACCGATGATAATTTGAGCGCCAACTTTTTTATCTAACTTTGAATCACCTGGTTTGGTAAATACTAAAGTTACATTTTCAGCGCCATATTTATCGCCAAGTTCTTTTATAATGGCAGAGCTTTGGCTTTTAATTTGTTCATCTGTCATTGTGTTTTTAATATCTTTGACTTGAGACTCAATCAGGTTTTCTTTTGCTTTAACATAATCCTGACCTTCAGTTGTAGTCATCAGATCTTGCAACACTTTAGGACTTTGTGATGCAGGAATTAAACTTGGATTTTCCATAATAATCACAAGTTCAGGATTTGAATCATTTAATTTTTGATAAAATGCAATTGTTGATTGCAAGAAGCGATAAATTGAATCATTTGATGCATGTGACAAACTAGCAACAAACGCATTCAAACCAAGTTGTCGTAAATAAGTACTGATCTTATCTGGATTTTCTTTATTAACGAAAACCTGCGTTACTTCTTTTTTAAATGCTTGAAATTGTTCTGGTTGATAATTTGCGATTGCTTGTACGATTGATAGTTTTTTTACTGCTTGTACATAGCGCCATGCTTCGAAATAAGGTTTTGTCCATATATCTGCTGCATAATAAACAAGCCCAAATACAACAAGTGTTCCTAAGACATTCAGAAATTTTTTCTTTGTACAAAACAAATAAAAAACGACTGCAAATAAGAACGCGACCCCAAAAGCAATTAAACCGGCCATCCAGTTTATAACGATATTACTCATATACCCTTCCCTTGTTTTAAAGCAAACCTAATTGAAGTTTGGCAGCTTCTGACATTCTATCTTGTGTCCATGGTGGATCCCAAACTAGTACCACAGTTGCGCTATTCACAGTTTCAACCTGCATAATTGCGGTTTCCACGGTATTTGGAAAAGTTTGAGCCACCGGACAGCCAGGAGCTGTCAACGTCATTTCAACAATAACATCGTTTTGAGTAGAAATAGAAATTTTATAAATCAATCCTAAGTCATAAATATTCACAGGTATTTCTGGATCAAAGATAGTCTGCAATTTAGCTACAACTTGATTGAACAGTTCGTGATCATCACCTTCAAAAACAACATAATCTGTAGTTTTTTCAGCTTGTTCAATTTTTTCTGGTTCATTTAAAAAATCAATTGTCATCGCAATTACTCAGTTGAAACTGGTTTTGTTTGTTTTTGTAATGCTGCGTGTAAAGTGTGCCAAGCTAGGGTTGCACATTTAACACGCGCAGGAAATTCTTTTACGCCTGCTAATACAGCTAGTTTTCCTAATGTAGATAATTCAATTTCATTTTTTTCATCTGTTAAAAAATGATGAATCAAATTAAATAACTGTTCTGCATCTTGTGTTGATTTCCCTTTTACTACTTCAGTTAATAATGATGCAGATGCAGTTGAAATAGCACAGCCTTTGCCAATAAAACTTGCGTTTTGGATTAGATTATTTTCAACATTCAAAAAGAGTTCGAGTTGATCGCCGCATAATGGATTGTAACCCTCAGCGTGACAACTACATTGATCCATTTTATGAAAATTTCTTGGATGTTTATTGTGATCAAGAATAGTTTCTTGATAAAGATCGCGTAATTCATTCATTTTAAAAAAATCTCCCGCACGTGCATTAATGCATTTATAAAACGATCTATCTCTTGATGGGTATTAAAAAAAGCAAATGATGCACGCGTAGTCGCTGCAAGTTGTAATCGATGCATTAATGGCATATTGCAATGATGTCCGCTACGCACTGCTATACCAAATTCATTTAAAATCGTACCAATATCATGTGCATGTATGTCATTGATCACGAATGAAAGGATGCCAGCTTTATTTTTAGCATTACCAATGATTTTTAACTCTGGAATTGCTGCTACAGCTCGAGTTGCATATTCTAATAATTGCTTTTCTTGCTGTTGAATCACATCGAATCCAATATTTTGTAAATAATCTGCTGCAACTCCTATTGCAATTGCACCTGCAATATTAGGTGTACCTGCTTCAAATTTATTTGGAAGATCTTTGTATTGTGAACCTTCAAATGTAACTCTAGTAATCATTTCGCCACCACCATGATAAGGTGGCATTTGATTTAACAATTGTTCTTTACCGTACAAAATACCAATCCCTGTTGGCGCATACATTTTATGTCCGGAAAAAACATAAAAATCGCAATCTAATGCTTGTACATCTATTTTTGTGTGTGGCGCAGCTTGGGCACCATCGATTAATACAACTGCATTTTTCTCATGCGCTAGCTTAATCATTTGTTCAATAGGATTAATTGTGCCAAGCGAATTAGAAATATGAGTTATCGCAACAATTTTAGTTCTTTCATTTAACAATTGTTGATACGCATCTAATAAGATTTCACCATCATCATTAATTGGAATAACTTTCAAGATAGCGCCAGTTTGTTCACACAATAATTGCCATGGAACAATATTTGAATGATGTTCCATTGTGCTAATTAAAATTTCATCATTCGGTTTTAAATAGGTTCTGCCATAACTTTGCGCAACTAAATTAATACTTTCGGTTGTACCACGAGAAAAAATAATTTCGCGTTCACTTTTTGCATGGATAAAGTTTTGAATTTTTTTTCGTGCTTGCTCATATTGTTTAGTTGCACGTTCACTCAAAGCGTGTACGCCACGATGTACATTTGAATTGTCTTGCTCGTAATAATTTTTGATTGCATCAATTACAACTTTAGGTTTTTGACTAGTTGCTGCGTTATCGAAATAAACAAGCGGATTGCCCTTCACCATTTGATGAAGTATTGGAAAATCTTGTCGAACTTTTTCAACATCAAACATGATGTAATTGCTCCAACGACTGTTTTAAGTTTTGTTTTAATAATGGAATTGAAATTTTATCGATTTGTTCCATTGCAAAACCGTACAACAATAAATTTTTCGCATAAGCGTACGGCAATCCTCTAGAACATAAGTAAAAAACAGCATTTTCATCTAATTGCCCGACTGTTGCGCCGTGTGCACATTTAACGTCATCTGCAAAAATTTGTAATTCCGGTTTGGTATTAATTTCAGCTTGTTTAGATAACAACAAATTTTTACTGAATTGTGTTGCTGTGGTTTTTTGTGCATCTAATGCCACTATCACTTTACCGTTAAAAGTAGCAACAGCTTCGCCATCAATAATTCCTTTATAATTTTCACTACTTCTACCATGCGGTTTAAAATGATTTACCACAGTATGATGATCAACATGTTGTTTTTCTTTTGCATTGAATAGACCATTTAATTCAACTTCGACATCAACATCATTTAAATTTACGTGAGTGTCACTTCGAACCCAATCACCGCTTAAAGTAAATACATGTGATTTAACATTGCTTGATTTTTGTTGATGGATATTTAGATGACTAAAATGAAAACTGCTTTTTGCTTCTTCAATAATTTTAATATGTTCTATTCTAGCATTTTCTTCTGCAAAACAATCTGTAATGTGATTAGCAAAATAATTTGCCTGCAGTTGATTTGAAAAATATTTTTCAACTACCGTAATTGCGCTATTTTTTTCAGCAATAATAAAATGACGATTATAATTCATACTATTTGCTTGCTCGTGCATAAATAAGCAATAAATTGGCTGATCAAATTGAGTATTTTCAGCAATATGAATTACGACACCATCTGATAACAACGCTTGGTTTAAAGCAATTAATGAATGTGAAAGTTGATAATGTACAAAACATTTTTCTATTAATTTTGAGTTTTGTTCAAGCACTTGCTTTACAGATGAAATTGCAATTTTAGAATTTTTAGGCAATTGACTTGCGATCATTTGGCCATCAATAAACAAAACATAATAATCTTCTGTTTTTAAAAAATTAAATGTTGAAGTTTTATTTAATGTATTTGTTTGAATTGCCAGATTTTCAAACTCTTTCGCTAAACTTTGTGTTTTCATGTATTTCCAATCTTCATCGAAACGAGTTGGAAACCCTTTATTTTCAAAATACGAAAAAGCTTCATTACGCAATTGCTGTAACCATTTTAAATTAGAGCCAGGTAATTGTTTTTGTAAATGGACAAAATCTAAATTCATATTGCCTCCGATTGTTTAATCCAACCGTAGCCTTTTGCTTCTAATTCCAGCGCTAAATTTTTATCGCCTGAACGAATAATTTTTCCTTGTGATAACACATGAACATAATCTGGAACAATGTAATCTAATAAGCGTTGATAATGAGTAACTAAAATAATTGCTCGATCAGGCGAACGAAGTGTATTCACGCCATCAGCAACTACTTTTAATGCATCAATATCTAAACCTGAATCGGTTTCATCTAAAATTGCAAGTGATGGTTCAAGTAATAACATTTGCAAAATTTCATTACGTTTCTTTTCACCACCAGAAAACCCTTCATTTAAAGAACGATATAAAAAATCTTCTTTCATATTTACTGCTTTTACTTTTTCTTTTACCAATGAAAGAAAATCCATTGCATCTAATTCAGGTAAATTATTGGCTTTACGTTTTGCATTTACTGACGCTTTTAAAAAGCTGATATTACTTACACCAGGAATTTCAACTGGGTATTGGAATGCTAAAAACAAACCTGAGTTCGCGCGTTCTTCAACGGACATATCAAATAAATTTTTATTAAAATAAGTAACGCTTCCAGTTACAACGTCATAACCATTACGACCAGCAAGTACATTAGCAAGTGTGCTCTTACCAGAACCGTTTGGCCCCATAATTGCGTGGATTTCGCCTGGTTTTACTTGTAAATCAATACCTTGCAATATTAATTTTTCTGAAACTGCTACTTTTAAATTTTTAATATCTAACATATTTTTTACCTGTATTTTTATCCAATACTGCCTTCTAAACTGATTCCTAATAATTTTTGCGCTTCTACTGCAAATTCCATTGGTAATTCGCGTAATACTTCTTTACAAAAACCATTCACGATCATGGAAACTGCATCTTCCTGTGATAAACCACGCTGTTGTAAGAAAAATAATTGTTCGTCAGAAATTTTAGATGTCGTTGCTTCATGTTCGACTTGAGCGGATGAATTTTTTACTTCGATATAGGGAAATGTATGCGCACTTGCACGATTGCCCATTAATAAAGAATCACATTGGGTATAATTTCGAGCATTTTCAGCATTAGGTGAAATACGTACTAAACCGCGATAAGCATTGTGACCAAATCCTGCGGAAATACCTTTAGAAACAATTGTACTTTTAGTATTGCGTCCTAAATGAATCATCTTGGTGCCAGTATCTGCTTGCTGATAATTGTTTGTTAATGCAACAGAGTAAAATTCACCAATTGAATTCTCACCTTGTAAAATAATACTTGGATATTTCCAAGTAATTGCAGAACCAGTTTCAATTTGCGTCCAGGAAATTTTAGAATTGGCGCCACGACATGCACCGCGTTTGGTTACAAAGTTATAAATACCACCCTTACCTTCTTTATCTCCTGGATACCAATTTTGTACGGTAGAATATTTTATTTGCGCATTTTTTAGTGCAATTAATTCAACTACCGCAGCATGTAATTGATTTTCATCACGCATAGGTGCGGTACAGCCTTCTAAATAACTTACATAACTATCTTCATCTGCAATAATAAGTGTTCGTTCAAATTGTCCGGTTGATTTAGCATTAATACGGAAATAAGTAGATAATTCCATTGGGCAGCGCACACCTTTTGGAATATAAATAAATGAACCATCACTAAATACAGCAGAATTTAATGCTGCAAAAAAATTGTCTCTGGTTGGAACGACTGTTCCTAAATATTTTTCTATTAATTCTGGATGTTCTTGTACAGCTTCAGAAAACGAACAAAAAATAATTCCAAGCTCTGCTAATTTTCCTTTGAATGTTGTGGCAACAGAAACAGAGTCAAATACTGCATCAACTGCAACACCAGCTAACATCTCTTGTTCTTTTAGTGGAATACCTAGTTTTTCATAGGTTTTTAATAATTCCGGATCAACTTCATCTAAGCTTTTAGGCGCATCTTTTTTTTGTTTTGGTGCAGCAAAATAACTAATTGCTTGATAATCAATTTTTGGATAACGCACCGAAGACCATTCAGGTTCTGTCATCGTTAACCAATGACGAAATGCCTGCAAGCGCCAATTTAATAGAAACTCTGGTTCATTTTTTTTATTGGAAATAAAACGAATCACATCTTCGTTTAAACCAGGTGGAAGAATATCTGTTTCAATATCTGTTATAAAACCATGCTGGTATTGCTGTTCTATTAATTGTTCTAATTCATTCTGTGGTGCTTTTGCCATGATTTTCTCCGCGAATGGCTTGTAATTTACTGGTATCAACCGTTCGAATAGATAATTTTGATTGCGCAAGATGTGACAACATCACACTTGCTAGTGCAGCTTGAATAGCCTTGTTAATAACAAGCCAATTACTCTTCACATCACATACTGCTTCCAATGAACAATGGCTATGGTTATCACTGCATTCGGTAATATTTGTTTGGGTATCAATAGATTCGATAATTTCTAACACTGAAATTTGATCAGCAGCTCGCGCTAAAAAATATCCACCTTTTGTACCGCGTTGTGAAATGAGTAGCCCTGATTGAGTCAGAAGTTTTAATAACTTTTTAACAGTTGGCACACTGATGCCAGTTCCTTGCGCCACCAAAGTTGCATTATTTAAGTCTTCTTTATGGCGTGCCAAGTAAGTCATTAAAACTGTAGCGTAATCAGCTAATTTACTAATCCGAAGCATCAAAAATCCTCATCTTCACTATCTAGCACTAATATAGTACTCATTCCGTAAGAGAACAAGGATTTATCAGAAAATATGAGGCGATTAACGGGTAAATTTTAGAATTAGTTCTTTATATTGAGGATATTGGCTCAAAAAAACCTGTTGTTCGGCCAATATAAAATCTCTGAATTCAAATCCAGGATGAACAGTACAACCAACAAAACTAAACGATAAACTATCAATTGGTTTTGCAGCAAACCAATACCCTGCTGGGATAACAACTTGGAAATGAGCATTTAGACCACAACCTAATAAATAACTGTTTAATTTACCAGTTGGATCAATCACATAAATTTCAACATCACAACCATCATAAAAATGCCAAATTTCGTCTGATTTGATTTTATGAAATGCTGAAAAGTCATTTCCTTCTAGTAAGTAGTAAATTGATGTTCCTGCAGTTCGCTCTTCGTTTTGATAACGCTCGTGTTTCGGTGCAACATGATCTGCTGAGCGATAAGTTTCAGAAAAATAACCACCTTCTGGATGACGTTGTAAATTATATTTTTCAATATAAGTTTTTACCGCTGGTAACATTAACTTCTCCTATTGTTGTGGGTGACTAAATTATTTTTCGTCACCCTACAAAATAATTATGAAAAATTAAATTAATTATTCAGCTTCACCACCGTGCGTTTGTTTTAAAACTTCTTCTCGATAAACACGTACTTGTTTCGGTGCTTCAATACCAATACGAACTTTCCCTCCTCTAATTCGCAAAACTTTGGCAACAATTTCTTGGTTGTTACCAATTATGATTTTTTCATTAACTTTACGTGTAAGAACTAACATTGATACATCTCCCTTGTGATTTAAACGAACCTTGTTTCAACATGTGGTGTTAAGCACTGTTCTTCTTAAAAAAAAATGTGGTAGTCTCTCGTTTTAAAAATTACATTTATTCTTTTTTATTCTTAATTATTTAAATTGTCAAATTTAAATTGAAAAAAATTTGTTTTCAATCGTTGGAGTAATAAGGGGAGATGAGAAAAAAATGACAAATAAACTCAGCGACAGACTGCGTTATTTTATGAAGTGCCGTGGCAACTTATCTGAAATAGATTTAGCTCGTGCTGCTTCATTACCGCAACCAACGGTTCATCATATTTTATCTGGTGCAACAAGTAGGCCGCATCGCAAATCACTAATTGCACTTGCAAATGCGTTAGCAATTTCTATTGCTGATCTATTAGACGAAACACCGGTTGAAGAATTACATACTCGTTTCGTTACACATCAATTAACTTCTGTACCATTGCTCACATGGGAACAAGCAATTGAATGGCCGCAACTCAAACAACAAAATCCATATTTTGCAGCAACTCAAAATATTTTTTCTGATGCTAAAGTAAGTCAAAGTGCATTTGCACTACGTGTTAAAGGCTCAGCAATGGAAACATTGTTCCCAGAAGGGACATTACTAGTTGTTGATCCTGAACAAGTGATCCGCGATAAAAGTTTTGTTGTTGTACATTTGCAAAATGAAGCAGAAGCATTATTCAAACAAATTCTACTTGATGGCGCACACTGCTATTTACAGTCTTTGAATCCATATTTGAATAAATTAGAGCCTGTACCGTTAGGTGAAACAGATCGAATCATTGGAGTAGTTGTACAGACTCGAATTAATTTAATCGAATAATTATTTTTTATTAAAAGTAATACGATTCAGTCCATGAAAATATCCGATTCGGTAAGCATCAATTGGATCAAATTCCGAAAGTGTTTGCCGATCGGCATGAAGTTCACTTAATTTCTTTTTGACAACATATGATTTGTGTCGTTCTTTAATATGAAAAACAGTTTCGTTATCCGGCTCACTAAAATCATAAGCAACTATAGTTTGATTGGGGAAATGCCATTCTGCGCAAGCTAAAAGAGTAAGTGTTCTAACATCTAGCGGCGAAAACCCTTGGATGACAACATCATCTTCAATTAAATTAATTGGTTTTTCTTCTATTAATTCGTCCAAACCTAAAATTTTTATGACCACCCAATATTTATCCTTGGTAGGGTTTTTAATTTCAACAATTTTAAAAATATGAAGATCTGAGGTATTTAAAGCAGCCATTTTTTTGCTCCCTGCAATAGAAAATTAGGGTATTTTTACTAAAATGTTTTAAATTACATCCAATGTAATTTAAATTAATTTGAATAATGTAAAGATAAAGGCATTCTGTTGCAAGTAATTTGAGGACTAGGTATCAATTGACCGCTCCAAAGCAGTCAGATAACGTCCTACCACCATTTTAGGTACGGAGGTTCTGAAGTGACCAAAAAGACCAATACGACGGTTGATTTCGAGCAAGTGCTAAATGAATTAAGCACAATTGTGGAACAAATGGAGCATGGTGATTTAAGTCTTGAACAATCCCTGTCGCACTATGAACGCGGTATTCAATTAACCCAACAATGCCAAAAAGCGTTACAAGCAGCTGAGCAACGGATTCAAATTTTAAGAACCAAAAACTCAACCATGAATCTTGAAACTTTTGATAGCAAAATATTGGAACAAAGTGATGATAGTGAATAATTTACACATGGAATCAGAAAACTTTTTAATATCAGCGCAACAACATTTTGAAAATTACTTAACTCAATTTTTAAATTCTCTTGAAACACCGGCAATCGAAATTAAAGATGCAATGTCTTATATGTTATTAGATGGCGGTAAACGTTTACGACCAGTTTTAGTTTATGCATCGGGTTTATTATTTAATGTACCTATAGAAAAATTAAATATACCCGCTGTTGCAATTGAACTTATTCATACTTACTCATTAATTCATGACGACTTACCTGCAATGGATAACGATGATTATCGTCGTGGTAAATTGAGTTGCCATAAAAAATTTTCAGAAAGCACTGCAGTTTTAACTGGAGACGCTTTATTAACATTGGCATTTGAAATTTTAGGCGATACCAGTCGCAACAAACTTCAGCCTAAACAATGTTTAAATATGATCCAATCACTTAGTCGAGCTGCAGGTTATCAAGGCATGATCGCAGGCCAAATGCTCGATTTAGATACCAATAAAAAAACAGAAGAACAAATTTCACATATTCAACAATTGAAAACATCGGAACTTTTCTGTGCAAGTTTAGAACTTGGTGCCTATGCACACGAAAATATCAGTACCGAAGAGTTAAAATTGTTAAAACAATTTGGCAATCAATTTGGATTAGCATTTCAAATTAGAGACGATGTACTTGATCAACAGCAAACCAATGAAAATTCTTCGATGTTACAAGTTGTGTCCGTTGAAAAAGCAAATCAATTAGTAAATTCATTATTTATTGAATGTAAAACTATGCTGGCACCATTCGGAAAAAATAAAATCTACTTAGAACAACTTTGTGATTATTTGAGAGCGTAAACATGAATGAGATGATTGAAAAATTTGTTCATGATATCCGTACACCACTTGCATCAATTCAACTTGGTGCAAGTGGTATCAAAAATTATTTGCCATTAATTTTGCAAAACTATGAAAATTTACTGAATGGCAAACAACCACAACACGCCATCTCACAAGATAATATTAATTTGTTGTTACAAGTAATTGAAAATATTGAAACCGATGTTATTCGTTTACAAAAAATGATTAATGATTTTATGAAAGAAGTAAGAGATTAAATTATCTTTGCCATGGAATGATGTTCAACAAAGGTTCTGAAATAAATTGCTGTAATGCTTTGATATTGTCATCAAATAACAACATATTTTTATCAATTTGATTTGCAATCCAACCCACTACTTCGCAACCACTTTGTTTTATTGCTTGATAAGTCAGTAAACTATGATTCAAACAACCTAAGCGCATACCAACTACTAAAATAACAGGCCATTTCATAGCACACAGCCAATCTTCTGTTGTTTCTGTATTGTTAATCGGCACTCGCCAACCACCTATTCCTTCAACCAAAATTTTGTCGTAATCCAGTTGCTCAATTTGTTTAGAATATTGAATTAATTTTTCTACGGTTAATGTTTTTTGTTCTTTTTCAGCAGCGAAATTTGGAGACACAGGTAATGAAAAACGAAAAGGATTAATAATGTCTTGAGAAACTGATTGCGGATTCAGTTGATTAAGTAATAAAACATCTTCATTAGGGATGCCGGTTGAAATAGGTTTTAGTGCAAGTGTTTTTAAGCCTTGATTTAAAAATTGTTTTTGCAGCATGACTGTTGCTGTAGTTTTACCAATTTCTGTATCGGTACCCGTTACAAAAATAATTTTCATAGTTTTATTTCCTTGTTTTAATAGTCAACGGAATACGTACTATCCCCTCTTCTTTTTCTATTTGCTCATTAGACATTTGTGGTGCCCAAGCATGGCCATAAACTATTTCATAACTCAGTGGCAATGTTTCATCTTGATCACGCAATGATTCATATTGTTTCTGTACACGTTGAAATTGGCGTGGTGTCATCAATCCGCGTTTACGTTGTTGATGACAATTACTAATACCTAAAGCGTGTAGTTCGGTAACTAACTTTTGAAATGTTGAATAATGCAAAGTTAGCATTTCCATATCCATCACCGGATCTACAAAATGCGCATGCAATAGCATGTCACCAATATCATGCATATCAATGAAATCATGCACGTGTTTAGCGTTATCGATCACTTTAAAACTTTGATTTAATTCTTTGAATGTATCAGGGCCAGCCATACTAAAGAGTAACAAACCTTCTTTAGTTAAAATTCGTTTTAGTTCATTAAAAATTTCTGTCAGTGGTTCACACCAATGTAAAACTAAGTTTGAAAAGACTAAATCAACAGACTGTGCTGCTAGAGGAATGGTTAAAGCATTTGCACAAACTTGTATATTTGCTTTGTTATTTTTTTTAGAAAATTTCAGCATATTTTCTGATAAATCTAGCGATACAATTAAGGCATCAGGATATTTTTGTTGTAAAAGTGCTGAAAAATAACCGGTTCCAGAACCTAAATCTAAAATCACTTTAGGATTAATTTTAAAAAAATCGAGCCTTTCAAATAAGCGTTGCCCTATTTCGCATTGCATGACTGCAAATTGATCATAAATATCTGCTGCTCTATTAAAATGTTGTTTGATACATTTGAGATCTAAATTAGTCATAAATTTGTTTTTAAAAATGAATAAAATATGGTTAAAAATTCGTCTTGATGCGTTAAAAACGGTAAATGCGCTGCCTTAGACATCACATGAATTTCATGATGTGGCACAAGCTGCTTTAATTTTTCATGAAGACGCATTGGCACAATAGCATCTAATCGTCCTAAGATATGTAAAGCAGGACATTGAATCTTTTTCCAATCAAGTCGTAAATCAGTTGTTTGTAAAATTTTTAATTGATGTTGTAGTGCTTCAAGATCAGGTTTTTCTGCTAGAAAAAAAGGTTCTAATTTTTTTAACCACACTTTTGCATTAGGAATACCATGCCATTGCAAAGAAAGAAATCGGACTAAAGTTTGTTCATAGTGATGAGTTAAATCATTAGCAAATTGTTGTATAGATTGACTTGCTAGCCCAGGCCATTGCTCTTGCTCATCTGCTATAAATTTAGGTGTAGCAGTAATTGTAATTAATTGTTTCACTCGTTCCGGAAAATATATTGCAACATAAGAAGCTAATAATCCGCCTAATGACCAACCTACCCACACTGCATTTTTAGGTGTTTTTTCAACAATACAATCAGCTAGTTCGTTAATTGTTGTTGGATAGGATTCAAACTCTTTGCTCTTACCGCATCCAGGTAAATCAATTAAATGCAAACGGAAATGTTGTTGTAACTCGGTAACAAGTAAATGCCAAATATAAGAATGTAATCCCCAACCATGTAACAACACCATGTCTGGACCATTACCTAATGTTTGATAATAAAGTTTAGTCATGTTGTTTAAACCATAGTTGTAATGCATCCAATAATTGTTCTATTTGTGTTGGTGTATGTGTCACTGTTAATACTATTCTCAATAAAGATTGATTAGCTGGCACCGATGGTGGGCGTATCGCTCGCACCAAAATTCCTTTTTGCAATAAAAATTGTTCTAACTCAATTACCCGTTTAGCATCACCTAATATTAAAGGTTGTATTGCTGTAACTGATGGTGTTACAGGTAAATTTAATGCTCTAGCCTGTTCTTTAAAAAATTGTATTAGCATATTCAACTTTTGTCGTCGCCATATTTCTTTTTGTATTATTTTTAAACTTGCTTTCAACGCTGAAATGATAATAGGCGAGATAGCAGTAGAGTAAATATAATGTCTACCCTGTTGAATAATGGTTTCAATTTCATCTGTATCTCCTGCAATAAAGCCACCACTACAACCAAACGCCTTACCAAATCCTGCGGTTAAAATAGGCTTTTTGGCTTCAGAAAAAAATGATTCTGCAACGCCATTACCATTTTTTCCAAGCACGCCAATGCCATGCGAATCATCCAAAATCAAAGATGCATTATAGTTTTTAGCCAACATACTGAGTTTATCAATAGCTGCAATATCACCTTGCATACTAAAAACACTATCGCTAACAATAAATTGATGAGCTGCTTTATTTTGCTCTAAAAAAACTTCTAATTGTGCCATGTCGCTATGTTTATAACGTTTAGAAGCAGCATGACTAAACCGACAAGCATCAATTAAAGAAGCATGATTTAATTTATCAGCAAAAATAAAATCGTCTTTAGATGTAAGTGTAGAGATTAACGCTAAATTTGCTGCATATCCTGAAGAAAAAATTAAAGCGCGTTTTTGTCCTACAAATTCAGCTATTTCCTCTTCTAATTGTTGATGTTGTTTGGAAAAACCAACTATCAATGGTGAAGCAGTCGCACCAACACCAAAGGTATTTACTGCAGAAATAACAGCTTTTTTGATATCAGGATGTTTAGATAAACCTAAATAATCATTATTACAAAATTGAATGCAGGCTTTCCCATTTACGATGCAATTATTATTTTCTAATAATTCCACAGATAAACGTTCACGCATTAAAAATTGTTGTTGTTTTTTAATTAACTTGTGACTAATTCGTTGTCGCAACATGGGTTTTCTTCTGCAACTAATCCTAATTTTTGAAATAATTCTTCGTCTTTCTCTTCACTTGGATTAGGTGTAGTTAACAGTTTTTCTCGTAAAAAAATAGAATTTGCACCGGCAAAAAAACACCATGCTTGTGCTTCTTGACTCATTTCAATGCGCCCTGCAGATAAACGTACTTTTGCTTTTGGCATTAAGATACGAGCTGTAGCAATGGTTCGAATCAATTCAAATACATCGAGTGGTGATGATTCGCCTAAAGGTGTGCCTTTAATTCGCGACAATAAATTAATCGGCACACTTAACGGATATTCTGGAAGGTTGGCCAGCTGTCTTAGTAATTCAATTCGATCATCATGAGATTCACCCATGCCAATAATGCCGCCACAACAAACATTCATACCGGCGTTTCGAACTCTTTCTAAGGTATCTAATCTATCTTGATAAGTACGAGTGGTAACCACTGTTTCGTAATATTCAGGCGAGCTATCAAGGTTGTGATTGTAATAATCCACTCCAGCTTCTTTTAATTGCCGAGCTTGGTCATCGGTTAACATACCAAGTGTGACACATGATTCCATGCCTAAATTTTTTACTGTTTTCACCATAGCAATAATGTCATCCAAGCCTTTCTTAGGAGGCGAACGCCATGCAGCAGCAATACAAAAACGAGTAGCACCTAGATCTTTAGCTATTTGGGCTTCACGTTTCACTTCGTCTAATGGCTTCATTTTTTCTGTAACTAAATTTGTCTTGTGATGCGCACTTTGACTGCAATATCCGCAATTCTCTGGGCATAAACCAGTTTTTACATTTAGGAGCGAAGAGAGTTGGATTTCATTTGGTTTAAAGTTTTGAAGGTGAATAACATGCGCTTGATAAACCAAATCTAAAAACGGCTGCTCAAATAGTTCTTTTACTTGCTCAAATTGCCAAGTCATATCGTTCCCCTTGCGATGAATCTGGTGGAGTTTTTCTAAAGAACCTTTTATTGTCAACCAAAAATTATTTTTAGAGTTAACGTAAAGGAACAAATGCATGGACTTACTCACACGCGATTTAAAACACAACTGGCACCCTTGTATTCAGATGAAAGATTGTGAAACGTTTCCACCCGTCGTTATAAATCGTGCGTATGGTAGTTATTTAGAAGCTTTAGACGGTAAAAAGATTATTGATGCTGGTTCAAGTTGGTGGTGCAAATCATTAGGACATGATCATCCGCGCTTAAAAGCAGCACTCATTAGGCAGGTGGAAAGATTGGGACATATTTGCAAATACGACTAACGAAACAATTATTCAATTATCCGAACAACTTGCGACTTTAATGCCGCCTTTAAATAAAATTATGTATGCCAGTGATGGTTCTTGTGCAGTCGAAATGGCAATGAAATTAAGTCTGCACAGCAGAAGAATTCAAGAACAACATCAAAAACAGTTATTTGCATCATTAGAAAATAGTTATCACGGTGAAACTGGATTAAGTTTAGGTATAAGCGATTTAGGACTTTATCGAAAATCATACGAAGCAATTTTGATTCAGCCTGTATTTATACAACCTGTTCCCTATGTTTCATCCAAACAAGATGCACTATGGCACAACGCAGAATTACATTGGCAAAAAGTTGAAAAACAACTTGAACCTTATAAAGAAAAATTAACTGCAATTGTAATTGAACCTATTTTGCAAGGCGCAGGTGGCATGCAAGTATATAGCCAAGATTTTTTAAAACGATTACGCACTTGGACTAAACAACACGACATTCATTTAATTGCAGATGAAATTATGACTGGATTTGGTCGTACTGGAAAAATGTTAGCGTGTGAACATGCTGACATCACACCGGATTTTTTATGTTTAGGAAAAGGCTTAACTGCTGGTTTTTTGCCAATGAGTGCAACACTAACTTCTCAAACTATATTTGAGCTTTTTTATGATGATTATGAAAAGCAAAAAAATTTTTTGCATTCGCATACACACAGTGGCAACCCATTATGTGCTGCTGTTGCATTAGAGACATTAGCAATTGTTCGAGAAGAACAGATTTTACAAGATGTTGAAAAAAATTCTTCTATACTGTTGGCGAAGATGCAGTGGGTTTCAGATCAAACCGGAAAAATTAAAAACATTCGGCATATTGGTATGCATGTCGCATGTGATCTTATTACTGAAAAATCGCGTGGTGGATTTTTAGTATTTCAACAAGCCATGAAATTAGGCGCGCTTCTTCGACCATTAGGAAACACGATTTATTGGTTACCACCTTTAAATACAAGTGTTGAAACAATTGAAGAATTAGCGGTAATTACAAGAGATGCAATTAATCAAACAAATTTATAAAACTGTCAGCACTGACAATACAAAGTATTTATCTGTGTTCAATTTCGTCTTTCCCTCAACTTGCGTTATTTGCAAAGAGTTAAGTAATAGAAAAATTAATCTTTGTGTTTCATGTGAGAAAACCTTGCCGTTTTTACGTTTTAGCTGTTATCGCTGCGCCGAACCTCTTCCACCATCTTCTGTTAAAAATTTAATTTGTGGTGCATGTTTAAACGAACAAACTCCTTTTGATGAAATCAAATCATTATTTCTATATGAACATCCTATCGATGATTGGATTACTCAAACAAAATTTCATGAAAATTTAATTTATGCACGCATATTTGGCTTATTAATGACAAATTATTTTGCAGAAGATATGAAACATCACTTTGATTTTATTATTCCTGTACCACTGCATCGCTCACGCATAAAAAAAAGAGGTTTTAATCAAGCAGTGGAAATTGCAAGACCTATCAGTAAACAATTAAACATTCCATTGCTATTACATCAATGCAAGCGAATTAAAAATACCAATGCGCAATCTCAATTAACATTTGAGCAACGTTCTTCAAATATTAAAAAAGCATTTGTTGTTGATAAAAAATTTTCTGCAAAAAAAGTTTTAGTGATTGATGATGTAGTGACAACTGGAAGTACCATTAAAGAATTTTGTAAAACTTTAAAAGAAAATGGTGTGGAATTTATTGCAGTATGGGTGTGTGCGAGAACAGTGTTGAAATAGAAACCACCGTCCACCTCTCCCGCTTGCGGGAGAGGTCGCCCAAACGAAGTGCGGGCGGGTGAGGGTTCATTTAATCATTCAAAAAAACTTTTCAACATCCAGATTGTTTTTTCATGCGCTGTCATTCGTTCAATAAGCAAATCAGCAGTTGCTTCATCACCCGTACTTTGAACAGAATTAAAAATTTCATGTAAATAAGCATCTATTTTTTCATGATCAGAAATTAATTGTTTGATCATCGCTTCCGCTTTTAAATGCTTTGTTTCTTCTTTAATTTGAGAAAGTTTAGAAAATTCTGCAAATGAAGCAGGTGCAAAAGCATCTAAAGCACGAATACGTTCTGCAACAACATCAATCGCTTCTGCAAGTTCGGTATATTGCTCTTCAAATAATTTATGAAGATCGCGGAATAATGGACCTCGTACATTCCAATGAAAATTTTGAGTTTTAAGATAGAGCAAATAAGTGTCGGCAAGTACGTGACACAATTTTTCAACAACCGCTTTCTTATCCTGAATGCCTGAATGTTTGTTATTCATAATCACCTTACCAATAGTTAGTTTGTGGACTGCCATAGTGGTTCTCTCCCCTTTTCGAACAGCTTTTGATAAAGCATAGCCCATTTTTTCTTCTTTTGAGGTGGAGCGGTTTCGTTACTACTTTGCTGTTTCTGCGTATTTTCCGAGGTTTTCTCAGTATTTTCCGCAGGTTTACTTTGCTTAGCTTCATGCTTAAGTAGATAACTAGAGTTTGGGTAATTTAGTTTCAAAATTCGCAAAGCATCGTCTGCCGCTTTGGTTAAGCCTAATTTCCGGTTGGCTTTAAATAGCAAAATAAGCGCTGGCTCAGTTGCTGCAGTTTGCGGGAAATTATGAATGACCCCTTGCGCTCTATTTATTGCCGCAACATAAGAACCACGTTTGTAATAGTATTCTGCGATTTCATAGTCATGTCTTGCTAATAACTCACGTAAGTGAATCATTCGTTTTCTGGCGTCTGGTGCATATTTACTATCTGGAAAACGCTGAATTAAGGTATTGAAATCTTGATACGCTTCAAAAGCGGTACCTAAATCTCGTTGCGCATCATTAATATTGACGTAGCGTTGTAAAAATCCATGTTCTTGGTCGTAATTTGCAATTCCCTTTAAATAATAAGCGTAATCAACATTAGGACTTGCTGGATAAATTTGAATATATCGATCAGCTGCTGCTACTGCAGAAGCTTTGTCACCAGCTTTATAGTAAGCGTAAATAATATCGAGTTGCGCTTGTTCGGCATAAATTGAGAACGGATAACGCGCATCTAAGGCTTCAAAAAGAGAAATAGCCGTTTGGTATTCCTTGTTGGCTAAGTTGAACTCGCCTTTTTCATAAAGTTGCTGAGCATTAAACTTTCTAAAAGGGTCACTTTTTGACTTGCTGCACCCCGAAATAAGTAAAATTCCAATCAAAATAGCTAAAAATAATTTGAAATTTTTTGTTATCATGGCAACTTTCCAATCCATATAAAAAAGTTGAGCGATTCTAAGCGATCATGTCATTAAATCCTACGCCTACAGAAAACCAAAAAAAAGTATCTCTTGAAGCTGTTGTTCCTGATGATTTTGCAGGTAAACGACTTGATCAAGCATTACAAGAGTTATTCCCAGACTATTCTAGAACGGTATTACAAGAATGGTTAAAGAAAGAATGGATTCAGATTAATGGCAAAGCGATGCGCGCCAAAGATAAAGTAAAAGGCGGCGAACATATTGCAATTAATGCCGCGATTTGCATTCAAACAGAATGTAAACCAGAAGATATTCCACTGAACATTATTTACGAAGACCAAGATATTTTAATTATTAATAAACCAGTTGGCTTAGTAACCCATCCAGGTGCAGGCAATCGCGAACATACTCTTGCAAATGCACTACTTCATCACGATCCAAATTTAAAAGCATTACCACGTGCTGGTATTGTGCATCGTTTAGATAAAAATACTTCAGGTCTATTAGTCATTGCTAAAACATTAGAAGCGCACACTTATTTAATAAAAGCATTACAAGCAAGAAATATTCATCGTGAATATGATGCAATCGTTAATGGTATTTTAATTAGTGGCGGCACTATCGATAAACCAATTGGTAGACACCCTACTCTTCGTACCAAAATGGCAGTAACTGAAGATGGTAAAGAAGCCATTACTCACTTTCGTATTCAGGAAAAATTTCGCGCACATACTTGGATTCGAGTTGTGTTAGAAACCGGACGTACGCATCAAATTCGAGTGCATATGACGCACTTAGGTCATCCGTTAATCGGTGATCAAGAATACAGTCGCCTGCAATTTCCTAAAAACGCTTCGGAAGAATTAAAAGATTGTTTTCGTTCATTTAAACATCAAGCATTACATGCTAGATGTTTAGAATTAACGCATCCAAAAACTAAAAAACTTTTAAAATTTGAAGCGCCGCTTCCTGATGATATGAGAAACTTAGTTGAAGAGTTGCGAATAGATAGTAAGAAAAATAAGCAGACTAAATAGCCTGCTTATTTCATGTTTAAAATTCTATTGTTTTATTGCAATTGATACAGATGGCGTTACATCATCGTTATTTTGATTATTATTGTTGTTATTTAACTCATCAACTTCATCTAAATCGATAAATTGTGGTTTGAGTGCAACTTTATTTTGAGTTGTGGTGTTAGAGACATCATTTTGTGTATGCTGATGTTTCATTTCTCGATCAATAATTTTTCTTAAATAATTTTCTAATGCTTTAGTTGGCGCATCAAAACGTAGTGGATTAAATTTAAAACTAACTGATTTTTCTTCAGTACAACCTTTAGGCGTCCAAGCAATTGTGTAAAGAATTTTTTTCGCGATATGTGTATTTGGAAATAATTCTGCTCGCGCAGAAATAAAAACTTTCTCAACTTTAGCTTTGTGATCAACTAATAAATAATGTGGTGGGAATTCACCTATCATCATCCAGGTATTGGTCCCTACTGGGCCTGCAACTAAATTTCTACATGACTGCGGACCTTGCAAATTTTTAATATCGCCATCCCAATTCTTATCTAACTGTGGATATTTATTATCTGGGCCACCTAATGAAAACGCGAGCAAATGTAACCATTCCCAATTACTTTTACCTCGCAAATCTAATGGATCATCAAAACCGAAAAGTTGTACATATTCACCGGCACTAATTCCCATTACATCACATTGAGAAGGTTTACGACCGCTTTGTGCGATCCTCTGCCATCTTTTTATTACATCCCAAGTCACTGGAACGCGAAAAAATTCTTTAACTGCAACTTGTGGTGCGGGTTGAATTGATAGCAAATAATCTTCATTCTCATTAATTTTATCTAAAGAAACTTTTTGCAATGTTTTAATATCTGTTTTTGATTTTTTATTTAATTCTTCTATTTTTTTTATTCTCGAGTCCATTATGGATTGATCAAATCTTACATTGCCAAAATGTCTACGACGGTCTGTAGGCAGAAGAGGACTAGCAAAAAAAGTTAATTTAGTGCAAGTTAATTTAACTGTGAAATATTTTTCCAGTACAACATCATTCGCATCTTTACAAATTCGTACACCGTTTACTTTTTGCGATTCAATTTGAACTTTTTCTTCTTTAAAGTTTTTTAAATTTTTTAAATCTTTATCTATTTTTTCTTGTGGAATAGCTAATTTTTTTTTGCTTTCGTCTTGATATGGCCTAGGAACTACTTTCAATTGTGCTGGTGTTTTTTCAAAACGATGTGGATATTTGATAGGTGGCGCAATGATAGGTGTTTTTTTGTCATGAGCATTAATATTATATAAAAATTGTTCTTCTTCAGTTAAGGGCAAGCCTGCTATTCGGCGCGAAGAACGTTGTGGTGTAGATTGTACATTATCATTTGGTGCTTCATTTTCTTTATTTTCTTCAGGAAAAAGATTTTTTGCGAGACTAGCTTTGCGCTCAAGTTTTAAGACTTGTTTTGTATTATCTTTTTTTAATTTGAGATTACCTAAAGCCGCAGTGTTTGATGAATAATTTGCAGTTTGATTATTTGAAATTAAAACTGATCCTTGTGGTTGTTCTGCATCCTGCACTGATTTTAAATCTTCAGTGCTAATCATTTAAAAAATCCTCAACTTATTTATTTATTATGTTTTTGCGCGCGGAGTCTATGAGAATTTTCTCATCATTGCATTAGCAAAAACTTAATAGAATAAAAAAGTTGAGTTTATTTTTTATATCTCTTAATCAAGAATTAATCTTTCTTTTCCCACACTAAATCTAATTCACGAGCTGCTTTAACATCATCCAAACGTTTCACTGGTTGTGTGACTGGTGCATTTTTAAGTAATTCAGGATTGGTTTTCGCTTCTTCCAAAATTTTTGTCATAGCAACAACAAATTGATCAAGTGTTTCTTTCGCTTCTGTTTCTGTAGGTTCGATTAACAAACATTCTGGAACAAGTAATGGGAAATAAGTTGTTGGTGCATGAAAACCATAATCAAGTAAGCGTTTTGCGATATCCATTGCAGTAACACCCAGTTGTTTTGCTTCTTGTTTTAGCGTCACAATAAATTCGTGTGTTGCTCTACGTTTTGGAAACGCTAATTGATAACCAGCTTTTTGTAATTGCTTCATCAAATAATTTGCATTTAGTGTGGCAAATTCACCAACTCGCACTAAACCTTCTTTTCCAAGTAAACGCGCATAAATATAAGCGCGCATTAAAATACCTGCATTGCCCATGAACGCAGATAAACGACCAATTGTTTGTGGTAAATCGTTTTGGGTCAGCCAACGATATTGACCATTTTCCAAACCAACTATTGGTGTTGGTAAAAATGGAACTAAGCGTTCAGCAACTGCAACTGGCCCTGATCCTGGACCGCCACCACCATGTGGTGTCGCAAATGTTTTATGTAAATTTAAATGCATCACATCAAAACCCATATCACCAGGACGTACTTTTCCGAGAATCGCATTTAAATTTGCACCATCGTAATAAAGTAATCCGCCTGCTTCATGTACCATTTTTGCAATAGTTTCAATTTGTCGTTCGAATACACCAATTGTTGATGGATTAGTTAACATAATCCCTGCAGTTTGTGGCCCAAGTGCTGCTTTTAATGCAGTTAAATCAATATCACCTTCAGCATCAGTTGGAATTTCTTTGACGGAAAAACCAGCCATCATTGCAGTTGCAGGATTTGTTCCATGTGCTGCATCAGGAATTAAGATCTCACGTCTTGCATGATTGCCTCTAGCATCGTGATAAGCGCGAATCATTGATACACCAGCAAATTCACCTTGCGCACCTGCCATTGGTGTTAATGAAACACCTTTCATGCCAGTTACATCTTTTAAAATCTCTTGTAATTCATACATGCAACTCAAAAAACCTTGGCTATTTTTTTCCAGTGTTAAAGGATGGCGGGCTAAAAATTCTGGTAGCGATGCCAATCGATGTGCTGCGCGTGGATTGTATTTCATCGAGCATGATCCAAGCGGATAGAAATGCGTATCAATTGAAAAATTTTGTTGGGACAAACGAGTGTAATGTCTAACAACTTGTAGCTCTGAAACTTCAGGCATCAATGGTTTTTGTTGGCGTAAATATTCTTTTGGAATATCGCTTAGATTTTCCGTTGTTGCTAAAACATGTGGTTTTGCAACGCGCCCTGGTTGTGATAATTCAAAAATTAATTCAGCCATATAAAATTTACTCCTTATTTTCCTCTTCCGCGTCGCGGGAGAGAATGCCCACGCTTGTCATGGGCAGGTGAGGGTTCATTAGCGAAAATTTCGCTGTTAATTATTTCTCTGGAATTTCAGCAAGATCATCATGTTCACTCATCTTGCTTTCATATACTTTTTTATCTAAATCTTTTTCAGTTTTAGCAACAAGAACTGCTGCTAAAGTATCACCAGATACGTTAGTTAATGTGCTCATCATATCGAGAATACGATCAACTGCAGCGATAACTGCGATTACTTCTAGTGGTAAACCAACTGAAGCTAAAACTAAACTCATTACAACTAATGCTGTACCCGGCACACCTGCAGCACCAATTGCAGCTAATGTTGTTGTTAATACTGCTGTGAATTTTTGTGCGAGTGTTAAATGTATGCCGTAAGCATTCGCTGCAAAAATAGTGACGATTCCTAAATATGTCGCAAGACCATTCATATTTATAGTGGCGCCAAGCGGTAATACAAAACTCGCAATACTATTTGGTACACCTAATTGTGTTTCAGCAGTTTTCATATTAAGTGGCAAAGTTGCATTACTACTTGTGGTTGAAAAAGCAAACAATTGCACCGGTAACATTTTTTTAATGAAAGGCCATGGTTTAATACCAAATACAACAAGCAACAGACTATAGACACCCAAAATCAAAATTGAACATGATAAATACATAGTGCCTACAACTTTCGCGAGCTGCTCTAAAATAGAAAAACCATTATCTGCAGTGACATATGCCATTAATGCGAAAATACCAAATGGTGCAAACCACAAAACCATATTAATTAATCTAAATACCACATGATTCATTGAATCAAAGAAATTGCGAACTGCTTCACCTTGTTTTCCTGAAAGATTAATCGCAAGACCAAAAAATATAGCAAACAAGATTACTGGTAAAACTTGTCCTTCTGCTAAAGCTTTAAATGGATTGGATGGAAAAATACTCATTAATGTATCGTAAAGCGTTGGAATTTTTTCAGCGCCTGCACCTGTACCGGAGGACGTTACACTATAATTTAGACCATCACCAACGTGAAAAGCTGTAGACAAAATCATTGCCATGGCTGCTGCAAATGCCATAGTGAACGAGTAAATAATTAATGTTTTAAAAGCGACTCGTCCCATTTGCTTCAAATCTTTCATGGCTGTCACACCACAAACAAGTGAAACGAAAATCACAGGCATGACAACCATGCGTATTAATGTAATAAAAATATCGCCAATAGGTTTTAAATGTTTGACAGGTTCACCAATTACAAATCCTGCTACCACACCGAGTATGAGGCCCAAAAAAATTCGAACCCACATTGGAAAATACTTATGCGATAAAACCATAACGATACCTTTATAAATAATAAAAAGATGTATTTACTAATTGTTAAACTAGAGCATTTGTAGATAAATGATTACCAGCTCCAGAATTATGTTTATTCATAATTGACTTCAAAACTTGCACAAATTTTTCAAGATCTTGTTCTGATTTTGTTTCGGTTGCGCAAATTAATAAGCAATTTGAAAATGCTGGATATTCTTCTGAAAGATCAAAACCTGCTTGAATACCTTGTGCAGCCATCTCTTCTAAGACAATTGATGCCGAAATTGGCATACGTAAAACAATTTCATGAAAAAATGGCGTATGAAATACTTGCTCAACACCTTTTACTGATAAACATTTTTCTAACAGTTTTTTAGTATTTTGATGAGATTGCAAAGCAACAGAGCGTAATCCTTCAAAGCCTAATAAGCTCATATAAATTGTTGCTGCTGTTACGAGTAATCCTTGATTGGTACAGATATTAGAAGTCGCTTTTGCACGACGAATATGTTGTTCACGTGCTTGCAAAGTTAAAGTAAATCCAGGTTTACCATCACGATCAACTGTTCGACCAATAATTCGTCCAGGCATATGGCGAACAAGCTCTTGCTTACAGCACATAAAACCAAAATAAGGCCCACCTGATGCAAGTGGTACACCTAATGGTTGTCCTTCACCACATGCAATATCTGCGCCTTTTTGTCCCCATTTACCAGGTTCTTTTAATACTGCTGTTGCAGTTGGATTTACCACAGCAATTACAAAAGCATTTTGTGCATGGGCCCAATCTGTTAGTTGATCTATTTCTTCAATTACGCCAAAGAAATTTGGTTGTTGAATAATTAATGCAACTGGTGATTCTTTTGCAAATTGATCAAGTTGGTTTGCTTCAACACGACCTTGTTTAGACGAAAAAGGAATTTCAATTAAGTTAATACCTTGATGAGAAACAATACTTTGAATGACTCGTTTGTAATACGGATGAATTGTTCCTAAAAATAAAACATTTTTAGAAGTGTTATTACGATTAGCACGTACAGCCATTAAAATTGATTCAGCTACCGCAGATGCACCGTCATACAAAGACGCGTTTGAAACATCTAATCCCATTAAATGGGCCATCATTGTTTGATATTCATATAACAATTGTAATGTGCCCTGACTTGCTTCTGCTTGATAAGGCGTATAAGCCGTCATGAATTCGCCACGACTTGCAATATCCCATACAGCAAAAGGGATATGATGCTCATATGCACCAGCACCAATAAAACAAAGGTCATTTTTATCAGCAGCTGCTTTTTCGCGCATGACACGAGCCATTTCAACTTCAGTTAAACCTGATGGAACGTGTTGTAACCCACGAGCACGTAAATGCGCTGGAATTTCATCAAAAAGTGTTTCGATACTGTCGACACCGATAGCATCTAACATAGTTGCAATATCATTTTCAGTATGTGGAATAAATGGCATAACTAACTTTCTCTTCTATTCTTCATCAGCAATTTGAGTACTGTATGCATTTGCATCCAGTAATTGATTTATATCTTGTTTTTGCTCAGGTTCAATTTTAAATAACCAACCTTCACCATATGGATCACTATTTACAATACTTGGATTAGCTACAACAGTTTGATTCACTTCGGTAATTTTTCCCGAAACAGGACTATAAATATCGGATGCTGCTTTCACAGATTCAACAACACCTGCTTCAACTGTAGCTTTTAATGTTTTATCAACGTCAGGTAATTCAACATAAACCATGTCACCTAATAATTGTTGCGCATGATCCGTAATACCAACAGTTAATGTCCCATTACTTTCTTCACGAACCCATTCATGAGTTTGGGTATATTTCAATTCTTTTGGAACCATACTACTCATACTATTTTTCCCCTATTCTCTTTAAATATTTTCAACAATTGATTTACCGTGTTTTACAAAACGTGGTTTTACAACTCTTGCTTGCATTAATTTTCCACGAATATCAACAAAACAAGTGTTAGTAGTAGCAGCTGGAACACGTGCTAATGCAATAGAGCAATTAAGTGTTGGAGAGAATGTACCGCTGGTAATTTCTCCTTCACCTTTATCAGTAACAATTACTTTTTGATGACTGCGCATCACGCCTTTGTCTTCTAAGATAAGTCCAACTAATTTTTGACGAATACCAGCACGTTTTTGCACTTCCAATGCTGTTCTGCCAATAAATTCTCGATCATCAGGTGACCAAGCAATTGTCCAAGCAAGATTAGATTCAAGTGGAGAAGTGTCTTCTGTCATATCAGAGCCATATAAATTTAGTCCTGCTTCTAAACGCAATGTATCACGTGCACCTAAACCACAAGGTTTAATATCGTGTTCTACGAGTTTTTGTGCAAATTCTACGATTTGAGTTTGAGGTAAAATAATTTCTACGCCATCTTCACCTGTGTAACCTGTACGAGCAATAAATAAATCTGCTTGTTCTAATGTGTAAAAATTTTTCAGATTTGAAAGTTGTTCAAACTGTTGATCAATTGACTTTAATTTTGAAATTGCATTTGGTCCTTGAATTGCAATCATTGCAAGATCAGTTCGTTCTTGTACGCCAACTGAAAAACCAACTGCTTGTTTATGAATCCATGCTAAATCTTTATCGCGAGTAGACGCATTTAACACTAAACGATAGTTATCTGGACTACGGTAATAAACAATTAAATCATCAATTACACCGCCTTGATCATTCAACATACATGAATAAAGGGCTTGGCCTTGTTGTAGCTTATCTACGTCATTAGCAAGAAGGTATCGAAGGAAAGAACGTCCGCCTACACCTAATAAATCAACGACAGTCATATGCGATACATCAAACCATCCTGCATCACGTCGGACGCGCTCGTGCTCTTCTAATTGTGATCCATAATGAAGTGGCATCTGCCAACCACCAAAATCAACTATTTTGGCTCCTAAACGAACATGCTCAGAATATAGTGGTGTTTGTTTTGACATAGAGTTGTTTCTAAAGTTGTTTAAAACGCGGGGCATTATACGTGCTCATATTTTGGATGTCATGGTAGAAAATTAGGTTGCCGATATGAAACTACTTTCCTATAATCGCGACCTTTCTAAATTTCAATAATAACTTTTGTGGAGTAAGTGCATATGCACGCGATAATTAAAACCGGTGGTAAACAATACCGCGTTTCTGAAGGCCAGCTTCTTCAAGTAGAAAAACTTCCTGCAGATCCAGGTGCTTCGATTAATTTTGAAGAAGTCCTTTTAGTCAGCGATGGTAATTCTGTGAAAGTAGGCACCCCTCTTATTTCTGGAGCTAAAGTTGCTGCCGAAGTTGTTCGTCACGGTCGACATCCAAAAATTCGTATTATCAAGTTCCGTCGTCGTAAACATCACATGAAACAGATGGGACATCGTCAAGATTTCACAGAAGTTAAAATTACAAAGATTGTATAAATTAGAGGACTCTCACAATGGCACATAAAAAAGCAGGCGGTAGTTCTAAAAACGGCCGCGACTCAGCAGCGCAGCGATTGGGCGTAAAACGTTTTGGCGGCCAATTTGTACAAGCAGGTAATATCTTAGTACGTCAACGTGGAACAAGAATGATGGCTGGCCCTAACGTTGGAGTTGGTAAAGATCATACTCTCTTCGCTTTAGTAACTGGTTTAGTTCAATTTTCAACAAATGGCGTTAAAAAACGCACGGTAGTCAGCATTAAACCTGTTGAAGTTGAAGCACAAGTATCTGAATAATTATTGTCTTTTAAAATAAAAGCCCCACCATATTATTGTTGGGGCTTTTTTTATACGAAAAAAATATGAAATTTGTAGACGAAGCAATCATTGATGTTGAAGGTGGAAAAGGCGGAAATGGCAGCCGAAGTTTCCGTCGTGAAAAATTTATTCCTTTTGGCGGTCCGAATGGCGGCGATGGTGGGGACGGCGGTAGCATCTATCTAATTGCTGATGAAGGCCTCAATACCTTAATTGACTTTCGTTATAAGAGAATTTTTCGCGCGCAAAATGGCGAAAATGGTGGTGGTAATCAATGCAGCGGTAAAAGTGGAGAAAATTTATGGATTCGCGTACCTGTTGGCACCACAGTATATGACGATGAAACTGATGAATTAATTGGCGATTTAATAGAACCAGCTCAAACTTTAATTGTTGCTAAAGGCGGTCACCATGGTTTAGGAAATTTACGTTTTAAAACCAGTACCAATAGAGCACCGCAAAAAACTACTCCTGGAATGCCTGGCGAAAAAAGAAAGCTGCGCCTTGAATTAAAATTACTTGCAGATGTAGGCCTCTTAGGTCTTCCTAATGCTGGAAAATCGACCTTTATTCAAGCTGTATCAGCTGCTCGTCCCAAAATTGCAGATTACCCTTTCACTACCCTACATCCACAACTAGGCGTAGTTCACATTGGTGCTGACCGAAGTTTCGTTATAGCCGATATTCCAGGATTAATTGAAGGAGCAGCAGAAGGCGTCGGTCTTGGTACCCAATTTTTAAAACACCTTTCTCGTACTCGTCTACTTTTACATTTAATTGATATCGCACCTATTGATGACTCTGATCCTGTAGATGCAGCCAAAGGTATTATTAAAGAATTAAAAAAATTTGATCCAAATCTTGCTAAAAAAGAACGTTGGTTAATTTTAACCAAAGCAGACTTAATTCCATCCGAAGAACTAGAAGAAAGAAAAGAAAAAATTATTAAAGGATTAAAGTGGAAAGGGCCCATTTATTTAGTATCAGCTCTTCAACGTAAAGGAACAGAAGAGCTTTGTTATGATTTGATGAATTTTTTAGAAAAATAATTTAGTCAATTTTCTTATTTTTTCTTTTGTAGGACGGCAAAAAAAGCGCCCTACAAAAGATAATCAAGATTTAAGCTGCAGAGCCTGCTTCTTTACCCATATTTTTAATACGAGCGCTTAAACGGCTTTTATGGCGTGCTGCTTTGTTTTTGTGAATAATTTTTTTACCGACCATTCTATCAATTACTGGAACTGCTTCTTTAAATGCTTCTTGAGCTTGCGCTTTATTACCACCTTCAATAGCAGAAACTACTTTTTTTAGAAAAGTTCTGAATTTTGAGCGAAGAGCCATATTACGTTGGCGATGTTCTTCAGATAGTTGTGCACGTTTTTTAGCTTGTTTTGTATTAGCCACAGGAATTCTCTCTCCAAAAATTAAACTAAGAATTTACAATGATTAAAAAAGAGGCGAATCATGCCGAGGCAGTGTTTATGTTGTCAATAACTTAATGGGAAAAATCATTGTAGATTTTCGCGAAACTCCCTACTATCTCGAAGCTTTTTATCGAACTGGTTTCCCTTTTTCATGGAAATGTTGAATTCACTCCGACAACGTATTCACGCAAGCCTATGGCGACATACTTCTGTAGTTGCCTCAATGACTATGCTCTCTCGTGTGCTAGGTTTTGCTCGAGATATGGTAACCGCTTACTTATTTGGTGCAGCCGTCGGAATGGATGCCTTTATTGTTGCATTTAAAATTCCAAATTTTATGCGTCGATTATTTGCTGAAGGCGCGTTTTCTCAAGCATTTGTCCCTATTCTTTCTGAATACCAACACCATAAAACTCAAGAAGAAGTAAAACCTTTTGTCAGTATGGTAACTGGGATGTTAGGTGTAATTGTTTTTATGGTTACGATTGCTTCTATAATTTTTGCACCAATTTTAATAAGAATTTTTGCCCCAGGATTTGAACCTGGCAGCGACCGCTTCGTTTGGGCTGCCGAAATGCTTAGAATCACCTTCCCTTATTTATTTTTAATTTCGCTCGCAGCGTTAGGTGGTGCCGTTTTAAATACGTATGGCGCGTTTGGCATTCCTGCTTTTACTCCTATTCTTTTAAACATCGCCATGATTGTCACTGCTTTCTTATTAGCACCAATCGTTCATCCTAGTGTTGAAAGCTTAGCTTGGGGTGTTTTTATTGGTGGCATTTTGCAATTGGTCTATCAATTTCCAAAATTAAAATCGCTCGATCTATTACCCATCCCTAGGTTCCAACCTCATGACCCTGGCGTTAAACGAGTTTTAAAACAAATGGTCCCCGCTCTCTTTGGGGTTTCTGTTTCGCAAATCAATTTAATGTTCGATACGTTATTTTCCTCCTTTCTACCAATTGGAAGCGTATCTTGGCTTTATTACTCCGATCGCGTTACTTCTCTTCCTCTGGGAGTATTTGGAGTGGCATTAGCAACTGTTATTTTGCCGCATTTATCGCGAAAACATACCGCAAATTCAAAACAAGATTTCTCACGTACAACAGACTGGGCGCTTCGAAATATTTTAATGTTAAGTGTTCCTTCCATGGTGGCACTTTTCATATTGGCTGATCCCATACTCGTTACTCTTTTTAAAAGAGGCCAATTTCAGCTTTACGATGTTCTAATGACAAAGAAAAGCATGCTTGCGTTCGCTATGGGGATCCCTGCTTTTATGGCAGTAAAAGTTTTAGCAACTGTATTTTATTCAACGCAAAATATTCGTACCCCTGTACGTATAGCGGTTATTGCTATGGTTACTAATATTTTTCTAAATATTATTTTGATTCATTATTTAGCCCATGCGGGCCTTGCATTGGCAACCTCATTAGCTGCTTTTCTAAATGCAGGATTACTCTGGTTTAAATTAAAAAAATTAGGCATTTTCGAATTACAACCTGGTTGGAAGTGGTTTTTATTCAGATTAACCCTTTCTACTGGTTTAATGGCCGCCGTTTTATATCTACCATTGCCAGAATTATCGGTATGGTTAGATTGGGGCTGGCAATGGCGCTTCTTAAATCTATTTTTATGGGTTTTGGTTGGCCTAGTTACCTATGTGGTAACACTTTACTTATGCAGGCCTCGGTTGAAACAAAGTTAAAAGCTTTTATAATCCGCGCCTTTATTAATTTCTTTATCAATCCAAGAGAACAACTACTATGTCAAACCAATTCACTTTAACCGCTGAAAAACGTAACGAACACGGTAAAGCTGCTTGCCGCCGCATGCGTCGTTTAAATAATCAAGTTCCAGCTGTACTTTACGGCGGTGAAGAACAACCTTTATCTATCTTGCTTGATCATAAAAAAGTTTCTCATGCACTAGAACATGAAGCATTTTATTCTCACATCTTAACCATTGAAATTGATGGCAAACCACAAAAAGCTGTTCTTAAAGATATTCAACGCCATCCAGTTAAACCACGTATTCTTCATATGGATTTTTTAAGAATCACTGGTAAAGAAAAAATTCATATGCATGTTCCATTACACTTCCTTGGTGAAGAAACCGCACCAGGCGTAATAAATGGCGGTGTTCTTTCTCATCAATTAGGTAACGTTGAAGTAGTATGTTTACCTAGCGATTTACCAGAGTTCATTGAAGTTGATGTTTCAAAAATGGAATTAGATGACATCATGCATATTTCTCAATTAAAACTTCCAAAAGGTGTTGAATTAGTAGCATTAGCACACGGTAATGATTTAGTTGTTTCAAGTATCCATTTACCAAAAATTGTTATTGAAGAACCTGTTGCAACTGAAACAATTGAAGTTGAAGCTGCCAGCGCTGAAAGTGCTGAAGGCGAAGCTGCTGCTGGTGAAGAAGAAAATAAATCATCAAAAGAATAATAATCGTATTGTCATCTCTGTAGGTGGGCACGAAGCTTTCGCTTCTTTGCCCACCCTACCAAAAGGATTCTTTTCTAAAGCGAGAAAACACGTGTCATCACCCATTCAGTTAATTGTAGGCTTAGGAAATCCTGGTGATGAATATATCAACACGCGTCACAACGCCGGGGTTTGGTTTATAGAAGCAATTGCAAATCACGCTAATGCCGAACTTCGTTTTGAAAAAAAATTCCAAGGTTTAATAGCAACATTTGAAGTAGACAATCATGTTTGTCGTTTGTTATTTCCTTCAACATTTATGAATAAAAGCGGTATTTCTATTCGTAAATTTGCAGATTTTTATGCTATTCCTCCTCAAGCAATTTTAGTTGCACATGATGATTTAGATTTAGCTACAGGTGTTGCTCGTATTAAATTTGGTGGCGGTCACGGTGGTCATAATGGTTTACGCGACACCATCAAACATTTAAATACCAATGATTTTTATCGATTACGCATAGGTATCGGTCATCCTGGTGATAGATCACAAGTATTAGACTACGTATTACATACACCATCGCGTTCAGATAGAAAACAAATTGATACAGCTATCGAAGATGCATATGCGACATTACCTTTGTTATTAAAAGGTGATATGCCTCGCGCAATGCAACAACTTCATACTGACAAAAAATAAAATTTTTAAGAGAGAATTTATTATGGGATTCAAATGCGGAATTGTTGGTCTTCCAAATGTTGGTAAATCCACTTTATTTAATGCATTAACAAAAGCACAAATTAGTGCAGCAAATTATCCATTTTGCACTATTGAACCTAACGTTGGCATTGTACCGATGCCCGATCCGCGTCTTGATGTACTAGCTGAAATTGTCAAACCAGAACGTGTTGTACCAACCACAATGGAATTTACTGATATTGCTGGATTAGTTGCAGGCGCTGCTCAAGGTGAAGGTTTAGGAAATAAATTTCTTTCACATATTCGCGAAACAGAAGCAATTGCCCATGTTGTTCGTTGTTTTGAAAACGATGATATCGTGCACGTTGCAGGAAAAGTAAATCCAGTTCATGACATTGAAATCATTAATACCGAACTTGCATTGGCTGATTTAGATACGGTTGAAAAAGCAATTTTAAAAGTACAAAAAAATGCGAAAAGCGGCGATAAAATTGCAAAAGCTGAATTAGAAATTTTGGAACTTGTAAAAAAACAATTGGATCAAGGTTTACCTGTTCGTCAGTTAAAACTAGATGAAGAACAAAAAAAGATCTTGTACCGCTTCCAGTTACTCACTGCAAAACCTGTTTTATATATTGCCAATGTTTCAGAAAATGGCTTCGAAAATAATGCTCTTTTAAATCAAGTAAAAGAATTTGCAGCAAAAGAAAATTCTGAAGTTGTACCAGTTTGTGCTGCAATTGAAGCTGAAATATCAGAATTATCAGATGAAGATAAAAAAGATTTCTTACAAGAAATGGGATTATCTGAACCTGGTTTAAATCGTGTAATCCGTGCTGGTTATAAATTATTAAACCTTGAAACTTATTTCACAGCAGGTGTGAAAGAAGTACGGGCATGGACGATAGAAAAAAGCGCAACTGCACCACAAGCTGCAGGTGTAATTCACACTGATTTCGAAAAAGGTTTTATTCGCGCTGAAGTAATAGCATACGAAGATTTCGTTAAATATCGCGGTGAACAAGGCGCAAAAGAAGCAGGAAAATTACGCTTAGAAGGTAAAGAATATATCGTACAAGATGGCGATGTTATGCATTTTAGGTTTAATGTTTAGTTCATATTCTTTCTCATTAATAAATTCTTAATAAATTCTAGCTAAATTTAGGTTTTAATTTATAAAACTTAACTTTAGTTAGAGAACCCCATGCCGAAATTTACCCCTGAAGAATTCAAACAAAATATTATGAATCGTTTCTTTTCTTCTATAGTTGAACAAGAAGAAGCGATACAACAAACATTGGAGAAATTAAAAAGTAATCCTGAAAACCCAAAAATGACAGAGTTACTCATAAAAAAACTTTGTACGGCATTAGAAAAACTAAATACAGAAATCAAAAAAGCTAATCAATCTTATAGTAAGCAAAAAAGTCCTTCGCTCGATGCAATAATTTCTATGATTATTATGCATAGTCAAGTTTTAAATTTTATTGCTAAAACTTTTGCTGCACTAAATCAGTCAAAAATGTTCGATGATAAACTTGTGCAAAAAGCCTATTCTTTTATTGAATTATTTGAAAAATTCAGAGCCACGCATAAAAAAACTTTTAAAGTTATAAATACTGCACATATTAATTATCAGAAATCATACGAAGATTTTTTGGAACATAGTGTACTTATTCGTGACTACATATTACCAGCTAAAAGAAATACCAGCGAAGTTGAATATTTAGATAACATTTTATTGAGTATTATTTCGCTAAATAAATTAATACAACTTAAAAAAAATCAACCATTCACATCTAGAAGCACTTTGTATCTTGAATTACTTTTGAAAAAAACAAATTTGGCAAAATTTTATTTTGATAAACACCATTTCAAAACTGCTCTTGATTATCTTGAAAAAACCATCCCCTTGTTTCAATTGTTACATCAACATGCATCAGAACTATCTGAACAACCACCTCTACCAGGATGTTATTCTGAAGTTGCATTATTTACTCATTGTAAAAAAACTGCTTTTTCAATGTATCTTAACTTGGCAGAACATTTGAATAATATTGAACTTCAACATTCTGCATTATACGCTGCGATTTTATTTAGCAGAATGTATCAAGTAGCATGTATCTGCTTTGGATCAAATTCTCCAGTTGTTAAAGATATTAATGAGCGTCATTTTCTACAACATTCAACCAATTTGAAGTTATTAATCACTCCAAATTTCGAATGGGAAGTTGATGCAGAAAAAAAACTAATTCACTTTCATTTCACGAAAAAATTTTTTCACCCATCTATTTTAATTAAATTTGAAAAATTTATTGATTGGACTTATGAAAATTTGACTTTGACTTTAAAAAATTCGGGACAGATTTGCCCTTCTTTATTTGGAGAAATCGTTCTTGCATTAGAGAACTTTTTCAACCATTTAGCAGACTTAGAAGAAAGTAATAACAAAGTAAATGAAGCTCTTAAAGAAGCCAGTGCTGAAACACCGCTTATTCCTGAAGAAAAACCGAAAGAAAATAATAATCAAACGGATAACCCCTCACCAAATGAAAATATTGAAAAACAACCAAAATTAAAAACTCGAGGCACACCTAGAGTCGAAGAAAATAACAATGCGGAACAGCCACCTAAACCACCCAATACTTACACTGCGCGTGAATTACATTTCTTTGTTCCTAAAAAATACGAGCATGCTGTTGTGCGCGAATTAACAGGTGCTGATATACCTGACGGTGTTTTTTATGGCATTTATGATTTTCACCCTAATGATCAAGATATAAAAAAACTGGGAATTTCAGTTGAGCAATTAGCACTATATGAAACTAAGTTTGATGAAGCGCATTTAGTAACGGATTCAAAAACAGGAATTGTGATAACAAAAGACAGGGATTTTCATGTGAATGTGTATGATCCTAAATCTACAGAAACTGATGAACCAAAAGTAATTCAAGATATTCATCTCCATACTGGTTTGAAAATTAGTATTGCACCAATGGATCATCGCATCGAAGCAGAACCAATTTCTGCTACTAAAACAGAAGCGCACACACCTATTCTTTGGCGCTTTTTTAAACCAACTACACATAAAAACGACAATATCAAACTTTCAGCTAATGATGATTCATGCAATAACAATCAAACTGCAGAAGAAGTAAAAAGCATTAATAATAATTCGATAAAGATATAAATTAATTTTTAGCTAAATAGTTGTAATTTTTTGTAGGGTGGGCAAAGGAGCAACGCTCCGTGCCCACCAAATATCTAGAAGGTGGGCACAAACGCTTCGCGTTTTTTGCCCACCCTACCAATTACTTATCGCAACGTTATAATTCAATATGCCTTTTATTTCTTAGGACTTTCTCATGCCAGAATTACCGGAAGTAGAAACAGTTAAACGTGCAATTGAACCTGTAATTAAAGGCAAAATAATTTCTGACGTAATTATTCGCGATCGACGTTTACGCTGGGCCATTCCTAAAAATTTCGAAAAAAATGTTGCAGGTAACAAAATAAAAACTGTTGAACGTCGTGGCAAATATCTACTATTAAATTCAAATGCCGGTTCTTTACTCATTCATTTAGGCATGTCAGGACGATTACATTTAATTGATCCAACTACTAACATTAAAAAACACGATCATGCTGATTTTATTTTTTCTAAAAAATTAGCTTTGCGTTTTCATGATCCAAGGCGTTTCGGTGCATTAATTTGGACTGAAAAAGATCCGCATCAACATAAATTATTGAAACATTTAGGCATCGAGCCATTCGATCAAAATTTCACTGCAAATTATTTGTATGAGCGTTCAAGAAAAAAAATAACTTCAACAAAACAATTTTTAATGGATGGAAAAATTGTAGTAGGCGTTGGCAACATCTACGCCAATGAAGTGCTATTTCTTGCGAATATTCACCCTCTTCGTGTTGCGTCTACACTATTAATATCGGACTGTGAAAAATTAGTGTCTGCAATTCAACGTGTACTTTCTTATGCCATTGAATTAGGTGGTACCACATTAAAAGACTTTCAATCTGCTGATGGTAAACCTGGATACTTTCAACAAGATTTAAAAGTATACGGTCGTGAAAATGAAAATTGTTTTGTGTGTAAGCAAACATTAGAAGCAGTTCGAATTAATAATCGCGCTACTGTTTTTTGTGCAAAATGTCAGAAATAGATTGTTGTGCTTCGCTTGTCCGAGACGACAATGAGGAAATTATGAAAAGAAATCGTTTAGCAAAAGAAACCAGTCCATATTTATTACAACACCAAGATAATCCTGTTGATTGGTATCCATGGTGTGATGAAGCATTTGAGCAAGCAAAAAAAGAAAACAAAGCAGTTTTATTATCAATTGGTTATTCAACTTGTCATTGGTGTCATGTCATGGCACATGAATCATTTGAAGATGAAGCAACAGCGAAATTGATGAATCAATATTTTATTAATATCAAAGTTGATCGAGAAGAACGTCCTGATTTAGATAAAATTTATCAACTTAGCTATCAAGTATTAATGAATCGTGGTGGTGGTTGGCCATTAACATTATTTTTATCACCAGATGATCGTATGCCATTTTTTGCTGGTACTTATTTTCCACTCGAACCTAAATATCACCTTCCCGCTTTTAAAACTATTCTTGACCAAATTCACACAGTTTATCAGCAAAAAAATGCTGAAATTAAAGAACAAAACAAAAATCTATTGCAGTTATTTTCTCAATTCGACAATCAAAAAAATGATGAACATATTTCATTGGATCAAAAATTATTTAAACGCGCATTTGAAACACTAGAAAAAAATTACGATTATCAAAATGGTGGTTTTGGTGGCGCACCAAAATTTCCACAAGCAAGTAGACTGCATGGCCTGTTACATCACGTGTATCAACATACAGAAGACTATAAAAAAGCAATTGAAATGTTAAATATGACGCTAGGTGCAATGGCATTTGGCGGAATTTATGATCAATTAGCTGGTGGATTTTATCGCTATAGTGTTAATGAATTTTGGAATATTCCACATTTTGAAAAAATGCTTTATGACAACGCGCAACTCCTCACAATTTATGCTGATGGTTTTGCTATCACACGCGATCCCTTATTTAAAACCATTATTGAAGAAACCGCACATTGGTTATTAACTGAAATGCAAGCTGCAAACAAAGGTTTTTTTGCAGCAATTGATGCCGACAGTGAAGGTGTAGAAGGCAAATTTTATGTATGGGATAAATCTGAAATTGAAAACATTTTAACAAAAGAAGAATTTCAAGCATTTTCGAAATTAATGGGCTTTGATTTTCCGCCAAATTTTGAACATCAATGGCATTTATATATTGCTCAAAGCCAGCAAAAAATATTAACTGAATTAAATGTGACATCAGAAAAATTTAATCAATTAATAGAAAGTGCAAAACATAAATTACTGCAAATACGAAATAAGCGCATCAAACCACATCGTGATGAAAAAATATTAACCAGTTGGAATGCGCTAACTTTAAAAGCATTTGCACATGCAGGACGAATATTAGAACGAAATGATTTTATTTATATTGCAGAACAGATTTTAATTTCTATTAAGCAAAATTTATTTTCAAACAACATTCTTTTTGCAACGTATCAAAATGGCGAAAAGAAAGTTGAAGGCTTTTTAGATGATTATGTATTTTTAGTTGACGCTATTTTTGAATTATTACAAGCGCGTTGGAACACCGAACATTTTGAATTTGCTTTAAGTTTATTAAAACGTATAGAAGAAGATTTTGTTGATCCAAAAGGCGGATTTTTCTTCACTTCAATACATCAGGAAAA
>CAZYCO010000008.1:0-7152 GCA_964645885.1 uncultured Gammaproteobacteria bacterium | reverse complement strand
CAGGCCTAAATCTTGGATGGATGAAGCGCTGCCTAATAGTAATGGTATTGCCGCGCAATTATTTTTTAAATTTGGTTTTTGGTTAGGAAATCCGAACTTTTTAGAACTAGCTGAACGCACCTTAAAAGCAGCGCCGCAACTTATTTCACATCCTGATTTACATGAAAATTTATTAATAGCGCTGGAATACTATTTGTCTCCACCTGAATTTGTTGTATTAACAGGTGAAGAAGCTCAAATAGCAAAGTGGAAAAAAATTATGCTCGACCATTATCATCCTAGTCGGATAGTTTTTTATTTCTCGTCTCAACAAAAACTACCATCTTCATTTCATTACGATATAAATATCAAAGAACCTAGAGCATATATTTGCAAAGGTACCCTATGTTTAGATGTAATAAGCGATATCGAAAAGTTTGAAAATTATTTTATGAGGACAAATCATGACAATTAAAGTAATGGTTTCTGGTGCGCATGGTCGTATGGGCCAAGAAACGGTTAAAGCTGTGCAAAATGCTGCGCAATTTCAATTAGTTGGTACCGCTGATAGACAAGATGATTTAGCAAAACTTATTCATCAACATCAACCTAATATTATTGTCGATTTTTCAACACCAGAAAGTGTTTATAAAAATGTTGAAATCATGATTGAAAACCATGTGCATCCTGTAATTGGTACAACTGGGTTAACACCAGATCAAATTTCTAAATTAAAAAAACAATGTGACGAAAAAAAATTAGGCGCAATCATCGCGCCAAACTTTTCACTTGGAGCCGTGTTATTAATGAAATACGCTGCTGATGCTGCACGTTATTTCTCTCACGTTGAAATTATTGAATTGCATCATGATGGCAAAGCAGATGCGCCTTCAGGTACTGCAATTAAAGCTGCGGAAATGATTGCAGATACATGTGATAAGGTAATTACTCAAAAACCGCAAAAAGAAAATATTCCAGGGTCACGTGGCGCGTTACACCAAGAAATTCCTATTCATGCTATTCGCTTACCAGGATTAATGGCGCATTTACAAGTGATGTTTGGTAGTTCTGGTGAAACACTTACACTGAAACACGATACCATTAATCGTGAGTGTTATATGCCAGGTGTATTGCTTGCTTGTGAAAAAGTAATGAAATTAAATCATTTAGTTTATGGTTTAGAAAATTTGCTTTAGTACGAATTAGTTTTGAAGTGATAAAAGTAAAAACGGGTTTATTTCAAACCCGTTTTTTTATCTATTACTTTTGCTTCAAAGAATATTCTACTGTAGTCACTAATCGAACGCGTTTATTAATTGAACTTGCTTCACTTTGAGTTTCCGAAGTATCCGTAGAATCACGAGCCAATAATTGAAACATCCCTTGATTGGCACGGCGAATAACACCTAATTCACTGTTCGCATCTTTTGCAAATTGCTGCGCTACTGCGCGCGCACTTTTAGTTGCTTCAGCTAACATTTGAGGACGAATAGAATCGAGTTGACTAAAAATATAACTAGGATTTGGAGAAATATCCCCAGTTTCAAAATTCAAGGATACACCTTGTTGTAATAACTCGCTGATTAATGGATTGGATTTTTGTACCAAATCAACTTGGGTGGTACGTATTCTCACCCCCGAAGTTAATATATATCGACGTTGTGCCACGCTTTCATCTGCAGTTCGCTGTGTATAGGCATTAGCTAATACGTCAGTGACTTTACTTGCTTTATTTTCAATTTCTTGGTCAGTAAAACCTTGGCGCTTTAAAAAAGCGATAACCTGTACTCTGCTATTTTCAATTTGTTTATTCACATCAATTAGATTGCCACCCACTTCGTTGAAATTAATTTCCCAAATTGCTAAATCTGCCTTTACTTCCTTGGTCGCAAGGCCTTTTACCGTGACATATTGATCAGACAATTTACCTTTATACCAAGTTGTTGCTGCATAATAACTACTAAAAATTAATCCTATCGCGATAAAAAGCCCTAAAAATAAGCCATTCCATATTTTCCCAATTTTCATATTTTCTCCTTGTTAAAGTCCGCGCGAATTTCATTATTATTTATGACAAAATAACATTCACATTCACTTCTACTTGGTTATAGCTTATGAAAAAGATTATTGCCATTAAACCCAATTGGCCGGCACCAATTAATGTTCATGCGTTTACAACTACACGCATCGGTGGTGTTAGTCATCAACCTTATGATCATTTTAATTTAGCGCTGCATGTTGGTGACGATGCAGCTCATGTTTTAGAAAACCGTAACTTGTTGAAACAACATTTTCATTTACCCAATGAACCGATTTGGCTAAATCAAGTACATGGCACCACTGTTTTTCCTGCTGCGAATGCTAACTCTATTGGCGAACCAGAAGCCGATGCTTGTATTGCAAATCATCCAAACCAAATTTGCACCATCATGACTGCTGATTGTCTTCCTATTTTAATTTGTAACCAGACGGGTAACAGCGTTGCAGCAATTCATGCGGGTTGGAAAGGCTTACTCGCAGGAATTATTGAAAAAACCATTTCAAATATGCATATCACACCATCTAGCCTCATAGCGTGGATCGGACCTGGTATCAGACAAGCTAATTTTCAAATTGGTAGCGAAGTACGTGATTTATTTATGCAACAGGATCATAGCTTCGAAGATGCATTTTTATTTCAGTATGAAGATAAATGGCTTGCTGATTTATATTTAATCGCAATTAAACAATTACAAAAAATGGGAGTAACTCATATTTATGATTGCGGTTTGTGTACGTTTGATGATGAAGAACAATTTTTTTCATATCGGCGAGATAAAACGACAGGCCGAATGGCAACACTAATTTGGTTTGAATAATGACGAAAGGGAAAAAAGTGAATACTGTAATTTCATCTGATACTCGTTTTTTATTTAAATCACTGTTATTGCTGTCATGCTTTTTAATGCTGATGCAATGTGTTTTTTTAGCGCATCAGTTAACAGGTTATTTCAATGAAAATTATTTGCTACTACAAGTAGTTGAACAATTTCCATGGAGTACGTTGCCGGATATTTTTCGATATACTTTTAATTATATTTTTTTATTGATTTTACTGTCTGCTCTTTTAACTTTTATAGCAGAGAGCTGTGGTTATTTTTTAACGTTAAAACAAGCAACTGTTTTCAAATTAGGGATTTTTTTATGGGTTGCTTGTCATAGCTCTATTTTGCTTGTAAACCAACTTTTTTTTCCTAATTCAGCATTTTCAAGTTGGTTAAACTATATTTTTCCATCTTGGCTTGCGATTGTTCTACTCATGTTATTTCAATTTTTACTTAGCGTTACCACTACTATTGCAGTTTGGGTTTTAGCAAAGGAAATCTTTATTCGATTAAAACAAAAAAATGAACTTACTAAAAAAATAATTGTAACGAGTATCGTTACTTTCTTAATTGTAATTGCACCTCTATTTTGGTTCAAAAATAAAAATAATAACGCCTTTATCGCTTCTTCTGACAAACCAAACATTATTATGATTGGAATTGATTCATTGCGTCCGGATGAGCTACATCGAAATGGCAATACCAAGCTATTAATGCCTTATTTAGAAAATTTTTTACAACAATCCATTGTATTCCGAGATACATTAACAACGGTCGGTCAGACTTTTCCGGCATGGATGGGAATTTTGACAGGCCAATATGCTCAAAAAAATGGCGCTCGTTTTGATTTAATTGCTTCTAAATACGTCAACAAAAATGCATCTATTGCATTTGATTTAAAAAAATTAGGCTATGAAACCGTATTAGCAATGGATGAATCTCGTTTTAGTAATATCGATCAAAGTTATGGTTTCGATAAAGTCATTGTACCGCCTATGGGAGCAAGTGAATTTTTGCTCGGGACATTTGCAGATTTACCGCTACTCAATTTAGTTAGTACCACCAGAATCGGTGGTTGGTTATTTCCATATAATCATGCGAATCGAGCTGCGATTATTACGTATGAACCACAACAGTTTGATGCACAATTAGTTAGATTTTTAAAAAAACCACGTAAAAAGCCGCTATTTTTAGCAGTACATTTTTGTATTCCGCATTGGCCTTATTTATGGCGGCAACAAACAACGTATCCTATTCCACCTGTTAATCCCGCAAAAATAAAAACACTTTATGAACAATCATTAACGGTAGCGGATAAACAAGTTGAGCAATTATTGAAAACATTAAAAAGAAAAAAGTTACTCACCAATACTTGGGTAATTTTATTATCTGATCATGGTGAAGCTTTGGCATTGCCATTTGATCGGATCACGACCGAAGCTCAATATCGTGGCGACAGCATTACCAATAGTAGTTTTTTAAAATTAATTACAACGCGCTTTTATCCACGGGTATTAAATTCAACCTATGGACACGGTAATGATGTATTGAGTTTATCGCAAAGCCGTGTGCTATTAGGATTTAGATACTTTGGCAAACACTTGCCACAAATTACTAAAGAAGAGAATTTTCCAGCTTCTTTAGTTGATATTAAAGCGACTATTCTCGATTTATTGAATCAACCCCTACATTCCTTAGATGGTTTTTCATTAAAAAATATTTTGTTAACAAAACTACCAAGCAAGCCGGATATAATGCGTGCTCGAATCGTTGAAAGTGCTTATTGGCCTGACTTTGCCGAAGATACAAAGAACTTCTCTCTTAAGGAAATTCTGCGAAAAAGCATCGTCCGCTATCGCACCGATCCTAAAACCAATAGAGTTTATGTTGATGACAGCAATATGGCTGCAATTATAGAGAAAAAACAACGCGCAATTTATAAAGGCGAGTGGATTTTGGCGCTTTATCCTAATAATGGCGATAAAATCCCGGTGATTGTTAATTTAAAAACTGGCGAGTGGGTAGATGATTACATCTCTCCTTTTGCGCAAACTAGTCTTGCAAATCAAATGTGGTTGGAGTTAAAAAAGAGTTATCCAGGTGAGCTATGAAAAAATATTTTTTATGGATTAGTTTTTTATTTTGTTTTCTCATCCAAGTTTCTTATGCAGCAAATGCGCAACCTTTAGCAGCTGACAAAGCTTTTCAATTTTCCGCTCAATTTATCTCTAAAAATAAAATTACTTTAAATTGGCAGATTGCACCTAACACTTATCTTTACGCCAAACGCTTTCATTTTGAGATACAAAAACCATTTGAAAAAAACTTAGAGAATATTGCGTTACCAACAAATTTTATAAAAATAAAAACTAAAGCAAATAAAGAAGAAAAAATTTATAGAAACCAATTAGCTATTAACATAGACCTGCCTTCTAACATAAAACCAAATGAAAATTATCAATTATTAGTGCAATACCAAGGTTGTTCTGATTCCGGTTATTGTTACCCACCACGTAAAAGCATACTTTCAGTTACACCAAAAACTGTAGAAATAGTCACAAACACGCCTACACCACTTATATTAGAAACAAGTTGGTTGGATAAACAAAAACAATTACTCACTGAACCTGAACGCATCATGACTATTTTTGCAAACCAATCTTTCATGCTTTTAATTTTTGCATTCTTCTTATTTGGTTTGTTATTAAGTTTAACACCCTGCGTTTTACCGATGATTCCAATTTTATCGAACATCATTTTGGGACAAAGTCGTAATATCTCGACCAAAAAAGGATTTTCTTTATCGCTTAGTTATGTATTAGGTATGTCAATCACATACGCTCTTTTAGGTGTGATTGCAGCGATGCTTGGTTATTCATTACAAGCAGCATTTCAAAATCCTTGGATACTCTCTTTATTTGCAGTGATTTTTATTCTTTTGGCACTTGCTTCATTTGGTGTTTATGAACTGCAACCACCTGAATGGTTTAGAAATCTTTTAACTAATCGTTCGAGTAGTTCTAATACAAATCCAACTTATTTTAGCGCTGCAATGATGGGTGTAGTTTCAAGTGTTGTGATTTCACCTTGTGTAACCGCACCTTTTATCGGTGCTTTGGCATATATCAGTCAAAGCGGTAATGTTTTAATTGGTGGCATGTCGTTATTTGTTCTTGGCTTAGGAATGGGTGTGCCGCTACTGGTAACAGGTGCAGCTGGTGGTAAATTATTGCCACATGCTGGTGCCTGGATGGAAAAAATCAAAGAATTTTTCGGTATTTTACTATTACTAGTCGCAGTTGAATTAATTTCTCGTTTTAGCAACCCAACAATTTCAAATATATTATGGGCAATCGTTTGCTTCGCTGGCGCGATTTTATTTTTTAATACTAAAAATCTTAATAAATCGATTAGTCGTATGTTTTGGCGCAGTCTTGCATTGATTTCTTTCATGACTGGTATTTATTTTTTATTACAACTTAATGCTGTGAAAGAAATAATTTATTCAAAATCGCAAGCAGAAATTAATCAACCTACTTTTGTTTCTGTTACCAATTTAAAGCAATTACAACAGCAATTAGCTAGCGCTAAAGAACAACATCGAGCTGTTATTTTAGACTTTTATGCTGATTGGTGTATTGCTTGTAAAGATATGGAACGAACAACTTTTCATGATCCTAAAACTAAAACCATCTTTAAAAATTTTAAAATGATTCGAGTTGATATCACTGCAAATGATCAAGAATCACAATTATTAATGCAAAAGTTTCAAGTGATTGCACCACCAGTGTTAATTTTCTTAGCAAGCGATGGTACAGAAATTCCAAATAAGAGAATTATTGGTGAAATTGATGCAGTGTCTTTTAATAAATATGCACAAAATGTTTGTGATTTAAAACAACCCGTTGTTTGTATGGAATAACAATAATTAATCTTCTTTCATTGCATCTTTTAATTTTTTGGATGCGCGGAATAACACTACTTTTCTTGGTGGAATCTCTACTGGTTTTTTAGTTTTTGGGTTACGGCCAGTTCTTGCTTTCTTTTGATGCAACAACAGTTGACCAATATTTTTTAATTTAACATTGCCTTCTTCAGTTAATGTTTTAGTTAATACATCGAAGAAACTTTGAACTAAAATAGTTGCTTCTTGCTTGGAACAATTCAATTGTTGCATCAACAATTCTATTAATGTTGCTCTTGTAACAGCCATAGTTACTAATCTCGCAAAGTAATAGTAAATTTATTCTTTAATAAATTTACCACATCATTTACCGAAATAACCAGCAGAGTTTCAAAAAAATTACAA
>CAZYCO010000007.1:52445-56687 GCA_964645885.1 uncultured Gammaproteobacteria bacterium | reverse complement strand
TATGTGAAATGCATTCCAGCCGACGGAACATTTTATAGCTTCCCAAATGTCCAACCTGCTATCGAAAAAATGGGATTAAAAGATGACGGTGAATTTGCTGAACATTTGTTAAATCATGTTGGATTAGCGATTGTGCCAGGCTCGGCGTTTGGTGCTCCTGGCTGTATTCGTTTATCGTTTGCGACCAGCGAAGCGATTTTGAAAGATGCGCTTGATCGTTTAGAAAAAGTTTTAACAAATATTTAAAAATAAAATCCTTGACCACTTTTAGCGCGCTAAGTACCATAGCGCGCGTTTTGATTCCCCGGTAGCTCAGTCGGTAGAGCGCGTGGCTGTTAACCACTAGGTCGGCGGTTCGAGCCCGTCCCGGGGAGCCAGTAAAATCCGCAGTTATCTCAGATTCCACTTTTTCCTTGAAACTACTTTGCGCGACTTTTGCGCGACCTACCCTTTACAAGCTCCAACTTAAGCAACTGCTCTTAGTAATGTCAGTGTGGTTTGTTATAACCTTCACAAATTTTTTATATGTTTATTCCATGGGCTTTTTTGCCATTCCGTAATTCTTCCTTTTTATAATTAATTGTTAATGAAACGTAAGAGTTAAATTCAGAAGTTCATACAGAGTTTAATAAAACACTAAGATGCACTTAGATAAGATATCTATAAATGTAGTTAATGATAAAAGTGCCATTTGATGAAAAAACAGGAAAGACTTGCTAATTTAGAAAAAAGTTACAATAAATTTATAGACGATCTACCTTCATTTAAAACTGAACAAGAAGCGCTTGATGCATTAAATCAAATTTCGAATAGTTATCATGTGAAGTCATTTCAATCTCCTTCTGTGCAAAGTTTAAATCTAATGAATTTTCTTAATATAGAACATTTTGAAGATGATTCTTTCCGTATTTCCTATCCAACGCTATTTGGTTTTGCAGTAGCAAAAAAATGGCAAAAACTAGCAATACGATTTATTGAACTGGGTGTAAATATTTCCAACTGGAATTCAATTAAACCCGCAAAAGAACCATTTGCTCGAGAAGATGAACTATCACCATTAATGCTAGCTTGTGCTTATGAATTGGAAGAAGTAGTTAAAACTATACTCGCCCGAAACCTTGGCTCTACTTCGCAGGTTTCGCGCGTAGCGAAAAAAACAGCAAAGGAATTCTCTGAATCAACTGCTATCAAAGCACTCTTTGAAGCAAAAGAAAAAGAACAAGAGCCAATTAGAAATATCACTTTATTTCAAAAATATTGCGATCAAGGAGAAATAAAAAATGCAGAAGAGTTATTTCTGAAAATAGCGCTTAAAAAAGATATCAACTTGATGAAGCAATGCTTATACAGTGCGCGCAATGCATGGCTATCTCTTCCTGATATGAATAAAGAATTTGATGCGCTTTGTCAAAAAATCAAAAATGAAATAGCGGAACTAAAAGCTGATCCCAATCCCGTTACATTAAAAGAACCCGTTGATTTAGCTGAAGCTTATAATATTTTATACAAAGAACCTTATTTAGAAGATGAAATAAGTAGCAGAGAAGATGCAATCAAAAATATTATCGCCAAGATTTTTGTGTTGTTTCAAAATCGTGAGCAATGTTTACAGTATTTGTGTTCTTTAAATGCTGATTTTCTTGACTATTTTAAAACGACTCACAATAAGGAATTCCCAACCTTGGATTCATCTAGTTATGAATTTCAAGATTTTGATGGTTATAAAGTCCCAATTCCTAAATTTAATTCCGATATTCAAAAGCATCATAGTTTACAAGAATTTTTGGCATTATTTTTTGAGCCATATGGTATTGGGCACAATGCATTTAAGTTGATTGGTTTCGTTCCTAAAATTCTCGTAAATAGTATGGTGCAGAATGGTAACTTTTTAACTGAGAGCCAGCTGGGTGGTGGCTGGTTTCACAATAAATTAGCTCATATGGTGCAATGGGCCCTTATTATTTATGCAATTAAGAATAATGACATTGATCTGAAATACATTATTGATGGCGATACGATCCAAATAACCGAACGAGAAATTTTTTCCAGGTTGGTAATGGTTAAAATTCCTGGCACCCTGGATACTCCCATTTGGGATCAGGTTATAGATAGAACTAAAGATTATTTAACTTTCTCTGATCCTACTGCAATGTCGTTTTACATAATGCAATTTGGTGCTGAAAAAGGATTTAGAGCAATTGCAGATTATTTAATTGACACTCATTTTAAAGGTCTTCGAGCATTCTTTCATGCTTATAAACAATTACCAGAATATAGTGCTTTAGAAAGTTTTATTGAAAAAATAAAAGAATGTAATTTCTCCGAATTCATCATGCCGCCTCATTTATATGAACATGCGTTGAAATGTGAAGAGCAAAAAGGAAGAGCAATTGAAAACAGATCAGGAAATTCTGATCAACTTATTTATGCTGTTATTCGTAAGCAATATAAACCTAATACCAAATTTAAATTTCATAATCAAAATGAAAATTGCAATTCAACTGAACAAGAATTAAATACTGATTTCACAACACTTAAGATTTAATAAATCATAATCTGCGATTTTTAAGATCTACGACATTTAAGGCGATAACAACTGCTCCTGCCAAATATCATTGTTTAAACTAAAACGAATTATTTCAGAAAATGTTTGTTGTCCTAATGTATAGAAACAAAAGGTTTTAGGTTGTAGGCGAAAACCACAATAAAACTCACTCATTGGAATATCTTGATTTGAAAATTGTTTAGTGAGTGCTTCTTGTCTTGCTTCTAATTCTGATATTGATGATATTGGTTGCGTTGAAGTTGCAGCATAAGTCATAAATCGTAGTTGTCGTTCGCGCGGCAAACTTTGCCAATAAAATTGATTTTCTTTTTCTGTTAGCGCTTCAATAGCACCATCCACAACAACTTCTCGATTTTGCTTAGCGCACCAGAATGTCATAGATGCTAAAGGATTTTCATTCAGCTCTTTTACTTTCTTAGTATTACGTTGCGTAAAAAATAACATACCGTTTGAAGTAATTTCTCGAATAACAACAATACGACTATGAGGTATACCTTCTCTAGTTGCAGTTGCTAGTACTGCATAATAGGTTTGATCAGTTGCTGCCAGTCGATTTTCAAGCTCCAACCAACCAATTAATTTTTGAAATGGATCTAAAAGGTTCATAGATTAATACTCACTTTTTTCTTGCAACGCTTTTATAAATAAAAAATCTTTTACTTTCTCTATTGCATCATTTGCCTCTGGTACTAATTTAAAAAAGCATTGCCAGCAATGTGGCATTTGCTCCCAAACTTGTAAGCAAACATCCGCCCCACTTTCTTTCGCTCGTTCGCAAAAAATAGAAATATCTTTATACAGCATTTCATCTGCACCAACTTGAATTAGTAGTGGTGATAAATTTGTTAATTCACCATATAAGGGTGAGATATAAGGATAAGCAGCATCAATGTTATTTACATATTGAGTAGCAGCATACGTAATGAGTTGCGGAGTTAACAATTCATCATGTTTTTCATAGTTTGGATCGTGTAATAAATTTAACCAAGGAGAAAAACAAACTGCTGCATTGGGTAGAGTTAATTTTTTATCACGCAAATAAATTAATGATGCTAAAACTAAACCACCACCAGCCGAATCGCCCATCATAATAATTTTTTTATTTTGATTAGAATGTTGTTGTAACCACAAATAACTTTCAATTGCATCTTCTAATGCTGCAGGAAAAGGTTGTTCCGGCGCTAAGCGATAGTTGATTGCTAAAATTTTCATATTAAAAAAATCAGCCAATCTTGATAGAAAAAATCGATGCGTATGCGTTGAACCAAAAAAATAACCGCCACCATGTAAATAAAAAATAACTGGCGCATTTGGTGAACTATATTTAGGTAACAACCATTCTGCTGAAATATGTTGAATTTTGAATGGTTCTACACGAACAGTACGATAAGGTTTAATTCGCTTAGCAATATTATCTAATTTTTTTCGAAGATTTTTTGCTTCTAGTTTTTCAGGATCAATGTAATTCCTGATACAAGAATATGTTAGTTTTAATATTTTACTTTGCCAACTTGCCATATCATTAATACTTTTTTTTATTTAAAAAATAACTATCAACACTATTAGTAAATTGTTTTGGATGATATTTCGACATCAATGCTTGCGCTTTCATCAATAATATTGGGTCATTAAATTGTTCTAATAATGTTATATCTTGAGTTAACTCTTCTGGAGTA
>CAZYCO010000007.1:51457-52335 GCA_964645885.1 uncultured Gammaproteobacteria bacterium | reverse complement strand
GTTTTTTGAAAGGCAGATCTGAATCATCTAAATAATCTTTAACTTTTTTAGTTAGAAATCCTGTACCTAAACTACCACGTACAAGTACAGCCATACCTTTTTTATGCGCTATGGAAATTACTTTTTTATTGCTTTGATTTAGTAAATTATATTCCAACTCAATTACATCTAAATCTTCTGCTTGAATCCAATCTTGTGCTAATTCTGGATCATCAATCGAAATACCAATGTGTTTTACTTTTCCTTCTTCTTTTAACTGTTTTAATGTTGTTGTTGCTTCGCCTTTTTCAAATACCGCTCTTGCATCAGAACCTAAAGACAAAAGTGCGACATCTAATTGTTTTAACTTTAATTTTTTCAAACTATTTTCAACATCGCGACGTATCGCGCTTTCACTAAAATCAAATTCTGATTTAGGCGAGCTACAATACTTTGCATCTGATGCAACAAGTTCACAACGTTCATCAGTTGCTTGAATAGGATGTTCACCAAGCTTGGTGATAATTAAAAAATTTTTTTTATGCGAAGCAATAACATCGCCAATTAATCTTTCACTTTCATTATATGAGTCAACAGTATCAATTATAGAAATGCCTAAATTGATTGCAGTTCGTATGGTTTTTTTTCCAATTTTCGACTCACGACCAATTTCTAATGTACCTAAACCGATGAATGTGACATCCATATTCAGTTTATCAATGTGTCTTTGTGATAATGCCTTTTCGCTTTTTTTTATTTTTTCCAACTCTTGCGCATTTAAATTTGATACCAAGGCATATGACAAAGTGATAAAAAATAAACTACAGATAAATAAGCCCCAACGCGTCATATTCATTGTTAATATCCCTATCAATTATTAAATTTTTAATGTTCTTTAA
>CAZYCO010000007.1:49844-51439 GCA_964645885.1 uncultured Gammaproteobacteria bacterium | reverse complement strand
TTAAAAATTGTAGACAACTATTTTTAAGTTGGGCGTATATGATTAGGATTCGGTCTGATCGCTTTTAATTTTTTATTCTGAGTAGCCAATTGCACTAACGCTTTTTTTCCTACAGCTGTGAATGGATTCATTAATAAATTGATAATTTCTAAACTTTGATTGTGAATTAAAGCTTGAGCTAACGCTTCTACACCTTTATCACCAATATTATTTTTCCATAATTCTAATTTTTTTAATTTATTATTGGTTTTTAATGCTTGTGCTAATGCAACTGCGCCATCATCAGCTATATCGCATCCAACCATTTCTAATTTTTTTAATTTGCAATTCGATTTCAGCGTAGCTGCAATCGCGATTGCTCCTTGATCGTTAAACTGATTACGACTTAAATCTAAAGAAAAAAGCGTAGAATTTTGACTTAAACCATCTGCTAATAATTTTGCGCCATCAGAATTAATACTGTTTGAATATAATGAAAGTGTTTTGATACTTTTATTGTTGCTTAGCACTGAAGATAAAGCAGCTAGTGCCTGCTCTAATAATCCAATATTACTACGGGTAAAATCTAATGTTTGAATAGCGGAATTATGTTTTAACGCCTGACATATCGCTAAAAAATCTACTGATTTAAAATGCGAACCAGCTAAACATAATGATTTTAATGTTCGATTGTGTTGTAACATATCTGCGATTTGCAAACCGCATTCTAAGCCTACAACTTCATTATCTAATAAAAATAAACTTTGTAATGTCGTATTATTTTTAATGATGTCTAAAATTGATTTAATTTCGTTGAATGAATAATGATATGCGTGCAATGTTTTCAATTGCGAATCATTATTTAATAATCGTATTGAAGCAGTGTGGTAACTTATTTCCATTAATTATTGGTCTCAATATTTTCTTTTTTAATTTCTGTTATTTCAGGGCCAATTGGCGATAATTCTTTACCTTCTGCTGTATATAACCAATACCAATCAAAGCTTTGACCTTCAGAAAAATATCGACGCTGTTTAATTAACAAATGGCCTTGGTAGTCGCCTTTATCAACAATTTCAAATTCTAAAGCTTGCGCTAAATAATGTTGTTTCGTGCCGTCGAGATTAACTACATGTAATGCGTCTGATTCATTCCATGCTGAAGTTAAAAAATAAAGCCTTGTTAAATCAAGCGAGAATTTTAAATCATGGATATTAACTATTACATCTTCTGGTTTATCACAGGCAAATTTACTTGCGACTAATAAATATTCTTTTTTGTTTTCAACATCGTAAATCCAAATTTGATCTGCATATTGATTATCTGTTTGATTGAATTGATGACATTCTTCTGGAACTTGTTCCGTACCTGTTCGTACAAAAACAATTATCTTTTTATCAGGTGAGATGATTGGTAAACGATCTTTACCGGAATTGGTGATTTGAGTATTTAGATAAAAAATATTGCCGTTATTGGCATATATTTCATCTGCTGCCCATAAAAAATGAGCCGTTGAAAAAAAGATAAAACCAAAAAACAAACTTTTTAGTACTTGCATTTAATTTTACCTTTTCACTCAACTGGCTACTGGTTAAAAAGTAGGGAAATTTTAGCCT
>CAZYCO010000007.1:42359-49815 GCA_964645885.1 uncultured Gammaproteobacteria bacterium | reverse complement strand
GCGCTACTAAAATTTTACTTTTTAAAAGCTGTATTTTTTTAACTATCCTTTAGTTAATTCTTTTTTAACTTTTAATGCTGCTATCACTTTTTCTTTTATTACTTGAAGAATACATAATCACTCTCCAAGTCTTTTGTTTTATGTTCTTACTAATCAACCATCCTTTTGTTTTTATTTTCGTCCCTTTTTTTTTATAAGGCATAATCCCTGCTCCTCATACAACTTCCATGTTTAAAAAAGTAACCACAACGCATTATGATTTTGTTGTTAAGCTGCTTTTCTTCTACCGGTTGTTCTTCTTGATCGTTTAGCTGTTGTTTTTCTAGCTGTTGATCGAGTTGATTTTCTAGGGACTTTTGCGCCTTTTTTTCTAGCTTTAGATAAACCGATCGCAATTGCTTGTTTACGATTTTTTACTGTTTTTTTTGCTCTTCCGCTTTTTGCAGCGCCTCTTTTGTATTTATGCATTTCATCTTTTACTGATTCTTGTGCACCTTTTCCGTATTTGCGTGTCATGACTTTACTCCTACAAAAAAATTCACACTCTTTTTAATTATAGCATTTCTTTTTTTGTAATTTTTTTTCAATCAACTGCAAACGAAAACGGATTAAATTTGGTATTAAAATCAAAATGATCAATGTTATCTTTTTTCTTTAAATAATTTGTGATGCAGTAAGTCAGTGGAACAGCACATATTTCGTAAATTACTTTTAATAAATACATCGTAAAAATAATGTTCCAAATCGCTGCATAAGGCATAGTGAATAAAAACGCGATATGAATAAACAAAATAGTATCAATACCAACACCAACTACTGTGCTTGCAATCACTCGCAACCATAAATGTTTACCTAACGTTAAAATTTTTAACTTCGCAAGAATAATGGAATTTGCAAATTCACCTGCAAGATAACTAATGATTGATGCTGCAAAAACACGCGGCACTGCAGAATAAACAACTGCGTATGCAGTCTGTTCATGCCAATAAGGTGATGGTGGCAATGAAATAGTAAGTAATGTTCCTAATACAATAATTAAGTTTGTAAACAGCGCGCTCCAAATTACGCGCCTCGCAACTTTAAAACCATACACTTCAGTTAAAATGTCATCAAAAATAAAAGTAAGTGGAAAAAAGATTAATCCTGCAGGAAAAGATAAACCTGCTATCTCAACAACTTTAAATGCAGTTAAGTTCGATAAAATTAAAAATCCAGAAAATAAAATTCCAACAATCACAATACTAGGACGTGCAGCTGGGGAAAAAGCAATAGAAGTAGTCATATGAACACCTTGATAAAATAATACTTTTGCTAATCGTAAAATTAAATTTTAACTATTAATATATTGACGCTAGTACATAATAATTTTTTAACTTATGGAGAACCATTAATGAAAAATTTTCAAAAAAATATAATAGTAACAGCAGCGCCGGTGAAAACATCTGATGCAAAAACATTAACTCAAATTGGTACATTTGCTGTTTCAAATAACAATGCAGCAACTAAGCAAGAAAATTTAGATTGGGAATTCATTAAAAAAGACAGTACTAATCAAAAAGTAGTGTTTAAACCAACAGGCAAAACTACGGCGATTCAATCGTTAACAATTAATTTTAATCAACAATCTCAGCAGTTTGAAATTCAAGTACGTCATAAGCCACATCCTCTTTCTATCCTTCAAATTATCGAGCAACCTGATAATCCACATAGCAAATATACTTCTGCGCTTGCTAGTTTAGGGTACTGTTTAATTTGCTCACTTAAGGATCAGGACAATTATTATCAAAAAAGTGTTGCTCCTACCGATCTACAAGATTTGTTAAACGACACCTTGGATCAATCAATAAAAATCAATGATATGTTTTTAGCATCAAAAGATTTTATTCTTGAAACTGTAGGCACACAGTTGAAAGAATTGAATCTGATTACAACAAATGAAAATACAATCTAATTAACTTCTTAAATGGTGGGCACACGCTATCGCGCTTTGCCCACCCTACAACTATACTGAAGAACAAGATTCAGTGAGTTGGAAGTTTAAACATGGCTTATATATTAGTTCTTTATTACAGCCGCTTCGGTTCTGTTGCCAAAATGGCTGAATATGTTGCGCGTGGTGTCGAAGAAATCCCGGGAATAGAAGCAAAAATCCGCACTGTTCCACCAGTATCAACTACTTGTGAAGCAGTTGAAGACGCCATCCCACCATCTGGCCCACCTTATGCATCAATCGATGATTTAAAAAACTGCGCAGGTCTTGCGCTTGGTAGCCCAACACGCTTTGGAAATATGGCTGCTCCCTTGAAATATTTTCTAGATGGCACCAGTTCTTTATGGTTGAACGGTGATTTAGCTGGTAAACCGGCAGCAGTATTTAGTTCAGCTGCAAGTTTGCACGGCGGCCAAGAAACAACGCTAGTTAGTATGATGTTTCCTTTGTTACATCAAGGCATGTTGATAGTAGGATCGCCTTATACTGATAGAGATTTACTAACAACAACAACGGGTGGTACACCTTACGGCCCAACGCACTTAGCTGGGCAAGAAAGTAAAAATCCAATTGCAGAAGAAGAAAAACGTTTGTGTATAGCTTTAGGTAAACGTGTTGCAATGATTGCAAAAAAACTATTGTGAGGTTTTTATGTTTAAGCGAATCGCACTTTTTTTACTGACTAACTTAGCAATTTTATTAGTGATTTCTTTTTTACTAAGCGTTTTTAACGTTAGGCCTTATCTCACAGCCTATGGCCTCGATTATCAATCATTATTGATTTATGCAGCGATTGTTGGTTTTTCAGGCTCTATTATTTCTCTGTTTCTTTCTAAATTCATGGCAAAAACAGCCTATGGTGTACAAGTCATTACCGAACCAAGAAATAATATTGAAGGTTTTTTATTTTCAACTATCGAATCGCTCGCGCGTGAAATGCGAATTGGGATGCCTGAAATAGGAATTTATGACAGTCCTGAACCAAATGCCTTTGCAACTGGTTGGAACAAACATAATGCAATTGTTTGTGTTTCGACTGGATTACTTAATGATATGAAACAAGATGAACTTGAAGCCGTGTTAGGCCATGAAATGGCGCATATTGCAAACGGCGATATGGTGACACTTACCTTAATACAAGGTGTAGTAAATACATTTGTCATTTTCTTTGCACGTATTGCTGCATTTGTTGTCACTCAGTTTTTCAGAAGAAATGATGAAGAATCTGCTGGCAATGGTTTTGTTTATTACGCTGTTGCAATGTTATTCGAATTATTATTCGGTATTTTAGCAACTATGATCGTCATGTGGTTTTCGCGTTATCGTGAATTTCGTGCCGATGCTGGTTCAGCAAAATATGTTGGCAAGTACAAAATGATTCGTGCACTGCAAAGATTACAACAATATGTTAATGCGCCTGTTGATAATCGAGCACCTGCATTAAATGCATTTAAAATTTCTGATCGCAGTCGAAGTGGATTGATTGCTTTATTTGCTAGTCATCCGCCATTAGAAGCTAGAATTGCAGCATTGGAGAAAAATGGTTAAATCAGATGGTGGGCACGAAATCTTCGATTTCTTTGCCCACCCTACAACTACAAACTGGATCCCTGCCTACGCAGGGATGACAAATTAAATCCCCAACACTTCTTTTACAAACGGAATTGTTAATCTACGTTGCGCAACCAACGTCGCTTCATCTAATTTTTTTAGAATTGTTAATAAATCACACATTTCTCTAGAACAACGCGTTAACAAAAATTGCGCTACTTCATTTGGAATATCAAATCCGTCAATCCCAGCTAACTGTTGTAATAACAAAATTTTTTCATCATCAGTTAAATCAGGAATTTGAAAAATCAGTCCAGACGTTAAACGCGATTTCAAATCTGGAAGTAAGGTATCTAAAGCACTAGGCGGTTTAGAACCAGAAATAAATAAACAAGTTTGAGTCAAATGTATGCGGTTGTATAAATGAAATAGCGCTTCTTCTAATTTTGCTTGGCCAATCACAACGTCAATATCATCAATGGCAATAACAGATAAATTTTCCAACTCAGAAAAAAACGATTCTAACGAATGGATATGTTTAACTAATTGTTTGAGTGGCAAGTACATCGCAGGGCGTTGCTGTTCAGAGGCAAAATGACAAGCAGCCTGTAGTAAATGGCTACGACCATTGCCCTCTTTGCCCCATAGATATAGGTAATGAAAATCGGGCGATAAAATCGCCTCTTTCAGTGCCGTAATAATCGGTTTTGCTTGCAGACCGATAAAATTGTCAAAAATAGCGGGAGCACGCTGATGTAAGTTAAGAATTAACTGCTTCAACGAACAAAACTCCTTTAGATTCTCAAAAATATTACTTTATAATGCCGCGCATCTTCTTTTTCTAAAATACTAGGTTATCAATGACTTCTAATAAATCTGGTTTTACCTATGAACAAGCTGGCGTAAGTATCGATGCCGGTAACCGTTTAGTCGAAAATATTAAGCATATCGCGAAACGCACCAAACGCCCTGAAGTTTTAGCTGGTTTAGGTGGCTTCGCAGCACTTTTTGAAATTCCGCTTCATAAATATAAAAACCCTATTTTAGTCTCAAGCACCGATGGCGTCGGCACTAAATTAAAATTAGCCATCGATTTAAAAAATTATCACTCTATTGGTATCGATTTAGTCGCTATGTGTGTTAACGATCTGGTGGTCATGGGAGCAGAACCTCTATTCTTTTTAGATTACTATGCCACTGGTCAACTTGATGAGCATATCGCAACTGACGTTATTGCTGGTATTGGTGAAGGTTGTATCCAAGCAGGAGCAGCGCTAGTTGGTGGCGAAACTGCCGAAATGCCGCGTCTTTATGCTAAAGGTGATTTTGATTTAGCTGGCTTTTGCGTTGGTATAGTTGAAAAAAATTATATTATTGATGGCAGCAAAATCAGCGAAGACGATGTATTAATTGGTCTTGCATCGAGCGGTATTCATTCCAATGGTTATTCCTTAGTCCATTACATCTTAGAACAAAAAAATATTTCTCTCGATACGCCATTTGAAAATTCAACTTTGGCTGAAACGCTAATTACGCCTACTCGAATTTATGTCAAACCGATTTTAGCGTTACTTGAAAATCATTTAGCAATTCACGCCATGGCGCACATTACTGGCGGTGGTATCGTAGAAAATTTACCGCGCGTGTTACCAAATGGCTTTAAAGCGGAAATTCATACTCAATCTTGGACTCGCCCTGCAATCTTCAATTGGTTACAGCAACAAGGTGATATTTCCATCGATGAAATGTGGCGCACCTTTAATTGCGGAATTGGAATGATTCTATGTGTGCCTAAATCTCAAAGCACAAAATGCATTAATTTATTAAAGCAACATGGCGAAAATGCATTTGAAATCGGTGAAATTTCACATCGTGCCGCTCACGAACCAGCTGTTGTATTAGTGTAATGAAAATTTCTGTTGTTGTTTTAATTTCAGGAAATGGTTCGAATTTACAAGCGCTTATCGACGCGCAAAAAAAATACGACCTCAAATATAATATTGTTGCTGTTATTTCGAATAAAGAAGATGCATTTGGTTTAGAGCGCGCGAGAAAGGCTAATATCAAAACCGAAGTGGTTGCTTCAAAACTTATACCCTCACGTGAAGATTACGATAAACAATTAATCGCCTGCATCGAAAAATATGCTCCAGATTTAATTGTATTAGCAGGTTTTATGCGAATTTTAACTGAAAATTTTATTCATCGATTTGAAAATAAAATTTTAAATATACACCCTTCACTTCTACCACTTTATCCTGGCTTGAAAACACACGAACAAGTCATAACAAATAAAGATCAAACCCATGGCTGCACAATTCATTTTGTAACTAAAGATTTAGATGCAGGCCCGATCATTGCGCAAGCAAGTTTAAATGTAACAACACACGATACAGCTGCATCCATTCAAAAAAGTGTTTTACGCTTGGAACATTTGCTTTATCCGTTAGTCATTCAATGGTTTGCTGAAAACTGTTTTCAGTTAACGAACACAGGAGTGCAATTTAATGAAAAAAACATATTACTTAATAAAAAACAGTTTAACGAAGAAACACTACAAAAATTTTATCAACAAATTTTGCCTCCTTTTGATCATTAATAGCATTATTAATGCTGCGCACGCAGATGTATTAAATACCAGCTCAATTAACGCAACTTATAATGTTACTTATAGAAATATTGCATCTGGCACATTAGTTCAAAATCTAAAACTACTACCAAATCAGCAATATCAATTTAGTCAAAAAATTTCGTCACAAATTGCTTTTTTTGATTTTGCAGAAAGTGAGGAAAGCACCGGTAGTTGGAATGCCGATACTCAAACAATTCAACCTTCAAACTATGTCGTAACTGGTCGTAGTCGTTTAGAAAAATATCAATTCGATTGGAAAAATCACATTGTTCACTATCAAAAAGAAAAGAAAAAAGGCGACGTCGCAATGCCTGAGATTTTGTATGATCAATTAAGTTGCCAGTTAGTATTACGTATTGCGCTGGAAAAAGGCACGAAAGAATTAGTATGCCCGTATATAAGTGGAAGAAAAATCAAGCAACTACATTTTCAAATAGTAGGACAAGAAACATTATCATTTGAAAATAGAAATTATCCGGTACAAAAAATCATTCAACAAAATCCTGCTAAACCTAACAGTAAAAAAACTATTTTCTGGATTAGCAAAGATTTATCTTTTATGCCGTTACGCGTCATTCAATATAAAGACAATCAACAAATTTCAGTTGCAACTTTAACCGAATTGCAAGTTAGAGATTGAAGATTGCTGCATTTCTATTTCATCAACATGCTTTGATGTGGGTTTAAATAACTTATAAAAATAGGAAGAACAAGTTGTAGTTTTTTCTGTATCGATTGTTCGATTAGCAGCTGGTTGATCTTGATCAATGTGCTGATAAGAAGCAGTGCTAGGTTTAAATTGTCGTAATTTATCCGTGATTTTTTGCATAGAATTTTGTTCTTCAAATTTAATATCTTTTTGAACTTGAGTTTTATTTTCAGCTTGTAGTACCAATGGAAAATCATGAATTAATTCGACGCGCTCTGTAGCTATAAAATCAATAATAGTTTGACCTGGCATAAAAATTTGATCGAATAATGTTCCAATGCGTTTGCAAAAACCAGTTGTAATACTGGTCCAAAAAAAACCAAAAGCAATTTTGCCTAGTATGCTGCCACTACCTGCTAAAACATGTGAAAAACCAACTGCGCCAATTACACCTAATCCTGTAACACCACCCGTTGCTAATGAAGAAGTAATAATAACGGCTGCAATACCTAAACCTAAAAACACACCTATAACAGTTGCTATCGTTTCATTTGAAAAATGTCTTTGTGAAATTTGATCAATGACGCGCCCAATATAATTGAACATCGAAACAGAGGTGCTGACGATGGTAATA
>CAZYCO010000007.1:20160-42349 GCA_964645885.1 uncultured Gammaproteobacteria bacterium | reverse complement strand
GATGTAAACAATGATTTTACTAGCGTTAATAATGGCCATGCAGCTAAGGAAAAAATATGTGGTGCAATGATTAAAGCACATAAAGACAAAACAATTGCTGTAATGACAAACAGATTATAAAAAAGAAATGTTTTTTTCTTTTCTTCAGGAGTTTTATCAAAAATTCTAAAAAATCTGGAAGCAAAACTTGCAGTTAATCCGCCAGTTGCAAACACGAACATCATGCAAGCAAAAATAGAATTAAATAATCGCGTCAATATTTCTGATAAAGATGATAGATCAAGCACTAGCAAAGTAATTGCCAATCCCATACCCAGTAAAAATGCAATGAATGTCGTCCAACCTTCTATATTTTTTTTAGGGGTATGAGTTGGCATTGGAGAAGATAAAAATAATTTTTTATACCAATCAAAAACATTGGTCTCCTCGCCATAATAAAGTTGGATAATTTTTCCAATTGCTTTTGCTAAATAACTACTGGCAGAGACGAAACCAAAAAATGTAATTAAGCCATAAGTAATCGCTTCTATACCTAAACCTTCAAAACCAATAAAAAAAGGCGTTAAAGCAATTCCAATAACAGTTGAAATAAAAATGGAGAGCGTTTCATTGTTCGTTTTTGTTAAGCGTTTTCGCCAACTTGTCATAAATATCCGTAGTGAAGCTAAAAAATCGCGGGCATAGTAAAAATAATTTATGACAAATTTATGACATTTATTTCTTATTTATCTTTGTGATTTAAGACTTAGGTTTTCTTCATTTTTTGTTAAGGATAATAGGAAAAGAATTGAGAATTTTACAAAATAATTCAGCGGTTCGACCGGTATCATATAAAGCGGAATGTGCTTCATTTTCATCAAAATCAATTTCTGCCAATTTTAATGCTCGAGCTAGCACCGTTTGGCCATACGCTAAAGCACTTAATGTTGCAGTATCGAAAGTGGTAAATGGATGAAATGGATCGTCTTTAATACCACAACGCTTCACTGCAGCTTGTAAAAAACTTAAATCAAACCAAGGATTATGACCTATCAAAACTGCGCGATGACAACCTACTCGTTTCATTTCTTCTTGAATAAGTTTAAATAATGAGCTCAATGCTTCTTTTTCTGAAACAGCAAAGCGAAAAGGATGAAAAGGTTTTATTTTATTAAACTCTAAAGCTTTTTGATCTAAGTTCGCGCCTTTAAATGGTTCGATGTGAAATCCTACCGGCTCATCATAAGAAAAAATATTCTTTTCACTCATTTTAATAATGGAAATTGCAACTTCGAGTAATGCGTCAGTTTTTGGATTGAAACCGCCGGATTCAATATCTACTACTACAGGTAAAAACCCTCTAAAACGCATTGCTATTGGCAATTTATTCTTCATTTGTTATTCATCCTGTAGTGACCAATTTATTTTTTTACCAGCAAATAAAGGTACGATAACATCATCACCAAATGGCAGTACCTCTGGAATAGTTTGCTCTTTTTTAATTAAAGTAATTTTTTCTTCATTATGCGGCAGACGATAAAAATCTGCGCCATATCTACTTGCAAAATTTTCTAATTTATCTAGTGCATGCATGTCATCAAAAATTTGTGCATATAATTCAATAGCTGCATTTGCGGTATAAATTCCAGCGCAACCACATGTTGTTTCTTTGGTTTTTCTAGCATGTGGCGCGCTATCGGTACCTAAGAAAAATTTTTTATTTCCACTTATTGCTGCTTGTAATAATGCTTCTTGATGTTCCTGCCGTTTTAATACTGGTAAGCAATAATGATGTGGGCGAATGCCACCGGCTAATAAATCATTTCGATTTAACAACAAGTGATGAACTGTAATCGTTGCTGCTACATTCTCTGCTTGTGCCATTACAAATTGCACTGCATCTTTAGTGGTAATGTGCTCGACTACAATACGAAGACGTGGAAATTTTTTAATAATGAATTGTAATTCGCGTTCAAGAAAAACTTTTTCTCGATCAAAGACATCAATATTTGAATCAACAACTTCAGCGTGAACTAATAATGGTAACTGTTGTTGTTCCATTTCTGCGAATACAGAATCAAGTGTTGATAATTGTTGTACGCCAAAATCAGAATGCGTGGTTGCGCCTTGCGGATAAAGTTTGCATGCGTACACAAATGAAGATGCTTTTGCTTTTTTAATTTCTTCTGGTGTTGTTGTGTTAGTTAAATACAACGTCATTAAAGGTTCAAATGATGTTTGTTTTGGAATAACGTTTAAAATTCTATTTCTATAATTTGCTGCATCATCAACAGTAATAACCGGCGGTTTTAAATTAGGCATTACAATTGCGCGCTTAAAACGACGTGCTACATCAGTTACTGTTTGTGCTAACACATCGCCATCTCGCAAATGAATATGAAAATCATCAGGGCGAACAATAGTTAATTTTTCCATAATTTTTCTCGATAAAATCTTTATTGTCGATTTAAAAACAATCACACACTTGCTTAAGTTAAATCATTTTATTCTAGCTTCACATTACTTTTTTCGAAAAATTATTATAAAAAAAGTCATGCAAAAATCATTTGGACAGATAAAAAAGCTCTTGTTACTCTTCCGCTCGCTTACAAAAGCTTACAAATATGTCATCGCTCTTTTCATAACTCTCATTTATTAAATTATTAAATCAAGGGAAACTATGATGAAAAAACTAGTGAAAACATTATGTCTTTCTAGTTTGTTTGCAATTCAGTTTCCAATTGCTGTTGCTGCTACCACCCCCGAAACAAATAGCAGTGCGGCGATTGAAAAAATCTTAGAACGCCAACAAGCACTAGAAAATGAAGTTCGCTCTCTTCGCGCTCAAGTTCAAAAATTAGAGCAAGAAAAACGAAATCGCAGCACATATGTAAATTATGCGCCACAATCAACTACATCTGTTAAAGCAATTAAAAAGTCGTCAACTCCAACAACAAAATCAAAAATTCCATCTAATATCAAACACGTTCCTGTAAATGAAGAAAACACCGATTTATCAGATGACGACACTTATTTAGAACAACAACCAACACAGCAAGCACATGATCCACATAGTCCACCGCCTCCAGACTCGCCTAAAGATGTGCACTACCGCGACTTCTTTGATGCCGTTGTAGTATCGCCGTTCTTAGGCCTATCTTCAGGATATGATGCTGATAACTTGATGGTAAATATTTCATCGATCAACACCGATTTACGTGTAGCTCGTCAACGTCAACGTTTACAAGAAGAAGCTGAAAAAGAAGGTGTTTATCTTCCAACCCATCCAATTATTGAAATCAGCGGTGCTCTCGAATCACAACTTCGTACACAGTGGCCATACAGTGGCGGCAATAGAGGTGATATCGATTTAACTTATGCTGAATTAGACGTTGCTTCACAAATTAACCGTTGGGCAAGCGGCTTCTTAGCATTCGAGTTTGATAATTCACCAAATTTCAGCAGCGTGAATCGTACCGAGAACTCAAACGTATTTTTAAATCGTGGCTTCATTAACATCGGTAATTTAACTGTTAGCCCATTCTACGGCACCATCGGTCAATTCTACATTCCAACCGGTGTTTACAGAACCCACATGATCAGCTCTTCATTACCTAAATTAATGGCTCGTACTAAAGCGCGGGCTGCTTTAATCGGGTTCCAAGAACGTGGCGAAGATGCATGGAACGGCTCGGTATTTGTATGGCACGGTGAAACTGCTCCAAGACACAGTAATCATACCCAATACGGTTTGGATTTAGAAAAAACTATACGTGTTGTTGGCGCTGACTCCAATTTCGGTATTGGCTTTAATTCAAACATCGCAGAAGCGACTGGCTTCCAAGATGGTGGTAGCACGGGATTTGATGGCTTTAACGATTCAAATACCAGTGAAAAAATTCAACATAACGTTCCAGCATTTGATATTCACGGTAGTGCAAAACGTGGCAATTTTGACGTGTTAGGTGAACTCGTTGTCGGCTTACGTCGTTTCAGCCAAGAAGATTTAACGTTCAATAACGGTGGCGCGTTACCAATGGCGCTCGATGTTGAAGGTGCTTATCACTTCAATATTCTTGATTATGCAACAGTATGGGGCGTTGGTTATCAAGCAAGTAAAGATATGCTGGCATTGAGCTTACCTTCACAACGTTATATCACCACAATCAGTACCTCGATCTGGAAAGGTACAATTGAGTCGTTGGAGTATCGTCATGATATTAACTACGGCAAAGGCAAAACTGCTGCAGGTCTTAATGCTGATGGCGTACTTACTCCTGTTGATCCAGGTGATCAGCTTGGTAAAAGCTCAGATACCATCACTGCTCAGATCGGTATTTACTTCTAATAGTATGAAAGAACTTTCACCTCTCCTCACGGGAGAGGTCGAGCACACGTAGTGTGCGAGGGTGAGGGGCTCAATTTTTATTGTTCCCCTCACCCGCCAACTCTTTGAGTTGTCGGCCTCTCCCTCTGGATAGGCGAAAAACAAATTATTGTCTATCTGCTCTTTTTTCTAGTTTAATATCCATCGTGTTTTATCCATTTCGTTGTGCAATATATGCATCATCCGCTTATTTTAGTCATCGAAGACGAAGAGTCGATTCGCGAACTACTGCGATTTATTTTAAAAAACAATCAATTTGAAATATTTGAAGCTGAAGATGCTGAAACTGCTTATCAAAAAATTACTCGTCGCCAACCTGATTTAATTTTGCTTGATTGGATGCTGCCTAAAGAAAGTGGAATTGAAATTGCCAAATTTTTTAAAAATGATGCTTTAACTAAAAATATTCCAATTATTATGCTGACCGCTAAAGCTGAAGAAGATAACAAAGTTGAAGCACTAGATTTAGGTGCTGATGATTATATCGTTAAGCCATTTTCACCACGCGAGCTTATTGCACGTATTCATGCCGTTTTGCGTCGAGATAAAAATAAAGAAGAAAAAAATCAAATTTATAAAATTAATGAATTAATTGTTGATGTCACGCATCGCAAAGCAGTTATCGCTGATGTAGAAATTGATATTCGACCTTTAGAATTTAAGTTATTACATTTTTTTATTGCACATCCAAATCGAATCTACACCAGACAGCAATTACTTGATCATGTTTGGGGACATGATGTTTATGTTGATGAACGAACCATTGATGCAACTATTAAACGTTTACGAAAAGCATTAAAAATAAAAAATTATGATCGTTGCATAGAAACTATTCGTAGTGTTGGCTATCGGTTTATTCCTTATGACAAAAAATAAAGTATTGACTCAAAATCATTTAGATACAGAACTTGCATTTGCATTACCAAACGCAATTATTTTTTTAAATGAAAAAATGCAAATTGAGTGGTGGAATCCAGCTGCAGAAAAATTATTTTTATTAACGAATCAACATCTGCATCAAGCAATTAAAGATGTTATTTGCCACCCAGAATTTTTATCTTATTTACAAAATAAGCATAAAACTTCAATAGAAATCACTGCGCCCAAACATCCTCACACTAGAATTTCTATTATTGTTCTGCCCTATCAAAAAAATCGTTTTTTATTAGTGGCGCACGATATTACTCATACTTATCAACTTGAACATATTCGCCAAGATTTCGTTGCCAACGTTTCTCATGAATTACGCACGCCTTTAACTGTAATTAAAGGTTATTTAGAAACTATTATCGATGATGAAAAACAACTGAATATCAAACCGTTATTACTACAAATGCATAAACAAACAACTCGCATTGAGAATTTAGTTAGCGATTTACTGTTACTTGCAAAACTTGAATCAGAAACAGATGAAATAATGCAATTTCAAAAAATTGCAATCAAACCAATGTTATTATCAATCGCTCATGACGCGAAATCGTTAAGCGGCGAACAGCATGAGATAAAAACTGATATTGATAGCAATTTAAATTTATATGGTCATGAAAATGAATTACGCAGTGCATTTTCAAATTTAGTTTTTAACGCGGTGCGTTACACGCCACCAGGTGGAAAAATTACGATTAAATGGTTTGCTGATAAATCGGGCGCACACTTAAAAATTATTGATACTGGAATTGGAATTGCAGCAGAACATATTCCTCGTTTAACTGAACGTTTTTATCGAGTTGATAAAGGTCGTTCACGTGATGCTGGCGGTACAGGTTTAGGTTTAGCAATTGTTAAACACGTTCTTATTCGTCATAAAGCGGAATTAAAAATTGAAAGCGAACTGGGTAAAGGTAGCGTATTTCAATGTGATTTTGCGCAAGAAATGATTTGCTAATTTTATTTTTCTAATAAGTTTTTTAACAAAGTTAAATATTCTTCATCACTTGGAAAATGTTGGTTTTGTTGCGCTTGCCAAATACATTCAATTAGCACTTCCATCATTACATGCTCTACTGCTAAATGATCTTTTTGATGACGATTCATAAGTTCAGCATAAACATCGATAATTCCATTTGGTCGATTAGTATTAATTTGTTCGCGCAATGCTAAATGTAACGACATATGTAAAAACGGATTCGTTTCGCCAAACTCTGGTGAATAATCTTTATCGATATATTTATCTTTCTGTTGTAACAGCTGGTGGTACTCTGGATGATCAATAATTACATTTAAAATTTGTTGCTCGAGCGGATCTAATTGCTGTTTCAATGTATGTTTTTCATAAACACCAAAAAACAATTCTCGTAATTTCATTCTATCATTGGAAAATAGCATATTAATTTTTCACTTGGTTTTATCTGGATATTCGCATAAATCATGAATTAAACAGGTAGGACACTTTGGACGACGAGCGACACAGGTATAACGACCATGCAGTATTAACCAATGATGTGCATCTTTTTTATATTCATCAGGAACAACTTTCATCAAATTTTGTTCTACTTCTAAAACCGTTTTTCCAGGTGCAATCCCTGTGCGATTTGAGACTCGAAAAATATGAGTATCCACTGCAATTTCTGTTTCACCAAAAGCTGTATTTAAAACAACGCTTGCTGTTTTACGACCAACGCCTGGAAATTCTTCTAATGCAAGTCGATCACGTGGAATTTCAGCTTGATATTTACTCACCAATAATTCGCAAGTTTTTATAATATTTCTTGCTTTCGTTGGATAAAAATTAATGGTGTTAATATATTCTTTTAATTTTTGCTCACCTAGCTTCAACATTTTTTCCGGTGTTGGCGCGACTTTAAATAATTTTTCTGTTGCTTTATTTACACCAACATCTGTTGCTTGTGCTGATAACATCACAGCAATTAATAATTCAAATGGCGAAGAATAGTTTAATTCTGTAGTTGGACTTGGATTATGTTGTTGAAACCGTGCAAAAATTTCGCGAATTTTATTTTTATTCATTGCCTAAATCCTTTTTAGCTTTAACACGCGAAAGCGCATCTTGAATATAATTTTTTTTCGCTAATTTTTTTTCGTTAAATGTATTTGCTTTGATATTTTGCTGTTCTGATATCCGCTTTAATCTATTTTTTGCACGCAATTTCACTTTCTCTTTATTATAAAGCGGCTGTTCTATAGGTTTCATTTCGATGCAATCAACAGGACATGGTTCAACACATAACTTGCAACCAATACATTCGTCGATCAAAACAGTATGCATCAGTTTGCGTGCACCGATAATTGCATCGACTGGACATACTTCAATACATTTTGTGCAACCGATGCACTCGTTTTCGCGAATATAGGCAACAGCAAATTTTTTCATTATTTAACTGACATACCCTCTTCTGCACCGATATCCGGATGAATTACCCATAGATCTTCACCGCCAGGGCCAGCAGCTAATACCATGCCTTGCGACTCACCAAAACGCATTTTGCGCGCTTCAAGATTGGCAACCATTACCACTAGATGACCAATTAATTCTTCTGGATGGTATGCAGCTTTTATCCCAGCAAACACTTGGCGTTTTTCAAATCCTAAATCAAGTTCAAGTTTTAATAATTTTTCTGCGCCCTCTACATGTTCAGCACTAATAATGCGCGCTACACGTAAATCAACTTTATTAAAATCATCGATAGAAATAGTTGGTTTAATTGGTTTATGTTCATGTTGTGTTGAATCTACAACTGTTTCATTTGCTTGCGTTTGATTTAATTCAGTTAAATCTTCCTTTGCTTCATCCATCATGGCTTCTACCTTTTGCTTATCAATACGTTCTGCTAACGGTGTAAATGTTTTAATGTGATGATCTGCTAATACAGTTTTATGATCATCCCACTGAAGTGGCGGAATATTTAAAAATTGTTCCGCTTGTTTTGCCATCACTGGCAAAATTGGTTTTAAATAAAGAATTAATAGACGAAATAAATTAAGCCCAATAGAACAAATATCTTGAACTTCTTTTTGCAAATTATCTTGTTTAATTTTCGCCCATGGTTTTTGTTCATCAATAAATTGGTTTGCGCGATCAGCAAGTGCTGTTATTTCTCTCACAACACGTTGAAATTCTCTTTTGTCATAACATTCGGCAATTTTGTTTTGTGCTGCTGCAAACTCTTTTATTAACGAAACATCTTGCATCTGCAATTGCATGTGATTATCAAAATATTTGTTAATGAAACTTGCGCATCGACTCGCAATATTGACAATCTTTCCAACTAAATCTGAATTAACACGCTGAATAAAATCATCCATATTTAAATCTAGATCATCTATACGATTTGTTAATTTGGCTGCAAAGTAATAACGCAAATATTCTGGATTTAAATGATTTAAATATGTTCTAGCTTTAATAAATGTGCCCCGCGACTTCGACATTTTTTGACCATTCACAGTTAAAAATCCATGCGCAAAAATTGCAGTAGGCATTCTATATCCAGCTGCATGTAGCATTGCAGGCCAAAATAAAGCATGAAAATAAATAATATCTTTACCAATGAAATGATAAAGTTCGTAATCACTATTTAAATTCCAAAGTTCATCGAATGAAATTGCAGAATTACGGTTGGATAAATTTTTACAACTTGCGATATAACCAATTGGTGCATCAAGCCAGACATAAAAATATTTTTTTGGAAAATCAGGAATTTCAAAACCAAAATAAGGCGCATCACGTGAGATATCCCAAGAACGTAATCCTTGTTCAAACCATTCGCTTAATTTATTAGCAACTTGCTCCTGTAATTTTTCGGAGCGCACCCATTTTTTTAGTAATTCTGTATATTTTTCCAATAGAAAAAATAAATGATCTGACGTTTTTTCAATTGGTTTCGCGCCAGAAATAACAGAGACCGGATTTTTTAATTCATCAGGAGAATATGTTGCACCGCAAACTTCACAACTATCACCATATTGATCCTGTGCACTACAACGTGGACACTCGCCTTTAATAAATCGATCCGGAAGAAAAATATTTTTCACCGGATCATACGCTTGTTGAATTGATTTAACTTCTATATCGCCACAAGCTTTTATCTTTTGATAAAATTCTAAAGCAAGTTGCCGGTTTTCTTCAGAATGAGTAGTGTGATAATTATCGAACTCAATAAAAAAATCTTGGAAGTCTTTTTCATGTTCATTTTTAATATTTGCAATTAATTGTTCTGGTGTGATGCTTAATTTTTCTGCTCGCAACATAATTGGCGTACCATGCGCATCATCACCACAAACATATAAGCATTGATTACCCAGCATTTTTTGAAATCTGATCCAAATATCAGCTTGAATATGTTCAACCATATGGCCCAAATGAAGTGAGCCGTTCGCATATGGTAATGCACTTGTTACTAAAATTTTTCGTGTTTTCTTAGCAGCCATAAAAACTCGTTAAAAGATTGTTTTTAAAATAAGATGTTTGATTAAATTGTGACAAATTCTAACTGCATCTCTATCAATAGTGGAGTCATTTCATGGCAGGATTAAACCCCGTCCCAGGAGTCAAAAGAATAATAGCTGTAGCTTCTGGTAAAGGTGGCGTAGGCAAATCAACTACGGCCGTTAATTTAGCATTAGCTCTTAAAAATTTAGGAAAAAAAGTAGCAATTTTAGATGCTGATATTTACGGTCCAAACCAACCTCATATGTTAGGCGCTGAAAAATCACGCCCTGAAAGCACTGAACAAAAACGGCTACGTCCTGTGATAAAACATGGCGTGCAATCTATGTCTATTGGTTATTTGGTTGCGCCAGAAACAGCTATGATTTGGCGTGGGCCAATGGTTTCAACCGCATTACAGCAACTTTTTTATGATACCGATTGGGACAATGTGGATTATCTAATATTAGATTTACCACCGGGAACTGGTGATGTTCAGCTGACTCTTGCCCAGAAAATTCCAATTGATGCCGCAGTTATCGTTACAACCCCACAAGAAGTTGCGCTCCTAGATGTGCGTAAAGCAGTGAATATGTTTCAAAAAGTAAAGATTCCAATATTTGGAATTATAGAGAACATGAGTGATTTTGTTTGTAGTCATTGTGGGCATCATACAAATATTTTTGGAACAGGCGGCGGCCAAAAGCTAGCAGAGGAATTTTCAATTCAGTTATTGGGTAAAATTCCTTTAGATTCAACCATTCAGCAACAAACTGAAGAAGGTTTACCTATAGTTGAAAAAGATCCTGAAGGAAAAATAAGCATCAGCTACATTGAAATTGCAAAAAGCATTGTAGATAAGATCAATGATTTAGAAAAAAATCCAAAAAATATTTTTCCTCGTATTACTATCGAAAATAAATAAGGGGTACTTCACCATGGCAATAAAATCGGACCAATGGATTCAACATATGTCTGAAGGTTACGGTATGATTGAACCGTTTCAAGCACAGCAAATTCGACAAACTGAAAAAGGAAAAATTATTTCTTACGGCGTATCAAGTTATGGCTATGATGTACGTTGCGCTGATGAATTTAAAATTTTTACCAATATTAATTCAGCTATTGTTGACCCAAAAGAATTTGATCAAAACAGTTTTGTCGATGTGAAAGCACCTGTTTGTATCATTCCACCAAACTCTTTCGCATTAGCACGCACAGTAGAATATTTTCGTATTCCTCGTAATGTTCTTTGCTTATGTGTTGGCAAATCAACATACGCACGTTGTGGAATTATCGTAAATGTCACACCGCTAGAACCTGAATGGGAAGGTCATGTTACTTTAGAGTTTTCTAATACTACCCCTCTACCAGCTAAAATATATGCTTTTGAAGGCGTAGCACAAATGCTCTTTCTAGAATCAGATGAAACGTGCAAAGTTTCTTATGGCGACAGAAATGGAAAATATCAGGGACAACAAGGAGTTACGCTTCCTAAAGCATGAAACACTAACGTAAAAAAACTTTTTTTAAGTATTTTTTGAATACGGAGTTTTTATTTTGACTTGGATTTACATTATTTTTATTTTCTTGTGTTTCAATATTAAGTTTTTCAATTAATCGTTTACCGGCACGAAATCTTGGTAATGAACGTTCTGATATAATTAATTTTTTATCTTGTAATGGGTTATTTATTTCTCTTTGCTTTGTTTTCTTAGAAAACCAGATACCGAAATCTCGTATTTCTATTCTTTTCTTAGAAGATAAGGCAACAAAAAATTCTTGTTCCATACAGTTGAAAAAAGTTTCGATAAAAAGTTTTCGTTCTAAATAATTCATTTCAAAGATAAAAAAATCTGGGTAATTCTGTTGTAAAAAAAAGATAAACTCATCTATTAAGTTTTTTTTTTGCAACTTTTTCACAGCTATTCTCGACAAACATAAAAAAGCCCGCGATTTTATCGCGGGCTTAATCGTTCTAAACGAAGTTTCGATTACGCGAAACGTGTGCTTAAACGGATAACACCTGTAGAAACGTGTTTACCGGTACCGCCATCTTCTGTGCCATAATCTTGATCGTTAACATATTCAAGAGCTACAGCTGTGTTTTTCATAACACTGATACTATAGTCTGCTTGGTAACGATTTTTTGGCAATCCAGCGAAACCAACGTTAACAGATTGTCTTGTTCCTTGGTAAACAAAGCCGAAACGTGAATCATAGCCATATGTTTGGAAGCTATAACCAACGCCAGCTAACCAAGCTTGTGGTTTAGCGCCTCTTTCAGTGCCTTCAGCATCATCATCATCTGAAGTCCATGCGATATCTTCAGAACTGAAATGCTTTGTAGCTGCTGTATATTGGAGTTCACCATCAAAGCCCATGTAGTGACCTTTAGCAACTAAGCTATAACCACCAACTGTACCGTGGTTAACAACATTAGAAGATGAAGCGCCTTGTTGAATTTCCAAACCACGAGCAATGTAGTCAACATCATTGATGTTTGCTAACCAGCTACCATCGATGTTGAAGCCACAGTTTTGGCTGTCACGTTTGAAACCAAGTTGCACACCGCCGTTTTTAATACGGTGATGAACTTTTTCTGAGCTAAGAGTAAAGGTGTTATCAGCTGCATCAGTATAAGTTGCAGTTTCGGTATCACCAGCTCTAGGCACTTTATTACGGAATGCAAATAAAGATCCATTAAAGCCCATATCGCTCATAACACCAACTTGAACAGCTGTTTCGTTAGTTTGTGTCATTAATTGAGTAACTGGAGCTGTAATAGGATGGCGTTCGTACATACCGTATGGAATGTATTCTTGACCAGCTAATAAGTAGAAAGGTGATTGACGGAAGTTAGCAATTGTTACATAAGCTTCGTCTACACCGATGTCACCGTTACCTTGGCGAATGTGATCTTGGTTAACATTGCTGTATTCAGCACCATCGTTATAGGTGAGATCAACATTAGCCATTACCCAATCGTTTACTTCAGCACCAAAGTAGAGATCAGCGTCTGAAAGACTGATATCACTGTAAGTACCTGATTGGAAACGAGAAATTTGGCCTGGTACTGAGAGATAATTTACAGGTAAACCAGAAGAATCTGTTACTGTACCTGTAAAGTTTGGTGTTACCCAACTACGGCTGCTGTAAATAGCATCCACGTTGATTTCACCAGACATATATATTCTACGGAACCAGTCGTTTGGTTGTTCGAAGCGACCATTATGGTTTCTTGTTAATTCCAAACGCTCAACTACAGCTGCTGGTTCTGGTGGAGTGAATCCTGCAGCAAGTGCAGCACCGCTCGCAACCAATGCCATAGAAGCGACAAGTGGTTTTAGTTTGAAGTTCATGCTACTGAGTCTCCCTTGATTAGAAAAGTGTCATGAGGAAACGGTACACCAAATACCCCGCATCTCCCCAACAGAAATGCATTTGATTTGCTGGTAAACCAGCATTGCTTTTTCATCTAGTTTTACCTTGATGAAAAAGCATCTAGGAACTGCACCGTTTCCTCAAACATGCAACCCCCAGCGATCCACATGACTAAAAGTTTTTAGTTTCTAGCCTAAGAGCTTTAACACCCTTTGTGGTAATCCCCTAAAATTTTGCTTAACAAAACATTAGGTAGAACGATTATGCCGCCCTGTTTTTTATTACGCAATGTTTTTAAGGCAGTATTTTTATGGGGCGGCATTCTAAACATACAAAATGACAAGTGCAATAAAGGGTTTTAGCTACCTAATTCTTCAACATGATTAGCTAAAAATGCTTTTACGCCTTCTGTAGATGCGACCATTCCATGCTTACCTTGACGCCAATTTGCTGGGCAAACTTCGCCATTCTCTTCGTGAAATTGTAATGCATTCACTAAACGTAATAATTCGTCAATATTTCTACCAATAGGTAAATCATTTACAATTTGAGCACGAACTATGCCATTTTTATCAATTAAAAATGCCGCTCTTAACGCTACTCCTGCTTCTGGATGTTCAACGCCATATGCTTGAGCGATTGAGTGAGTAACATCTGCTACTAAAGGGTAATTAAGATGGCCAATACCACCTTTTTCAACTGGGGTATTACGCCACGCGTTATGTGTAAATTGTGAATCGATTGAAATTCCAACTACTTTTACATTTTTTTCTTCAAAATCGCCTATTTGTCTATCTAATGCTATCAATTCAGATGGACAAACAAAGGTAAAATCAAGCGGATAGAAAAATAACAATACATATTTATCTTTACCTTCTTTAGCTAATTGAAAAGTACTTATATTACCTTTCTCATCAACCATTGGGGCATTAATTTCAGGCGCTTTTTTACCGACTAGAACACCATTCATTTTGAAATCTCCTTTGTGTTTAAAAATAAATTTTTTGAGCCGCTAGTATATCACGTTGCGATTGATTAAGAGGTCGTTTGTCGTGAAAATGATTTCTATCTGCAATAAAGTAGGTTGGGAATTGCTTTAAAAATTTCAAGGGAAACAATTTATGACGCTATATTCTGCCTCCATTACCTTAATTTTATTAATGGATCCTTTAGGAAACATCCCTTTTTTCATCTCTATTTTAAATTCTGTAGAAGAAAAGCGTCGTAGTCGTATCATTATTCGAGAGTCTTTTTTCGCCTTCTTAGTGCTTGTGATTTTTCTTTTCGCAGGTGAAAAAATGTTAAATAGCTTAAATATTACTCAACCTGCTTTAGGCATGGCTGGTGGTATTATTTTATTTTTAATTTCCATCAAAATGATTTTCCCTTCTTCTGAACATGAACAACGTGAACGTGTCATTGGTGAACCATTTATCGTTCCTCTTGCTATTCCGCTACTTGCAGGACCCTCTGTCATAGCAACTGTTCTACTTTTCTCCGCTCAAGATCCTGAAAAAATTTGGCTTTGGTTTGTAGCGATTGCAATAGCATCGCTTGTATGTGCTATTACTTTAGTCTTTGCAAATCGCTTAAGAAAAGTTCTTGGACAAAAAGGATTAGTCGCATTAGAACGTTTGATGGGAATGTTACTCACAACTATCGCAGTACAAATGTTTTTAAGCGGCACGGAACTTTATATAAAAACACTTCGTCAAATTCTTTGAAATGGATAAATAGATCCTAATTCTAAAATTTGTGTTAATTCATCTAAAGAACGATAATTTTCTTGAATAAGAGTTGGATCTAATAAGTCTTCTGGCGCTAATTGATCTCGATAGTTTTTTTCAACCCAAACTTCTAAACGAGAGATTTTTTCTTCATTTAAAACAACAGCTTGGTTAATGGCACTTAACTCTTTGTCATTAAGTACGACACGTAAACGTAAACATGCAGGACCACCGCCATTCTTCATGCTTTGACGACAATCAATATAATGCACATGTTTTATAGGATTTTTTGCTTCAATAATTTTTTTAATTACATTTTTTATTTTAGCATTTTCAAAACATTCTATGGGCGCAACAATTGCCATTTCTCCATTAGGAAGAGTAATTAATTGGCTATTAAATAAATAAGAGCTGACTGCATCTTCTACGCTTAAATCATTATGTTTTATTTCAATTAAATGGAGATCTTCAGGAAATTTTTGCTGAAGTTCTAGAAGGATTTTTTCTTGTTCTAAAAAAGAATATTCGTGAAAAAGTAATACATTTTCGTTACCCACTGAAATTACATCATTATGAAAAACCCCTTTATCAATTACATGTGGGTTTTGCTGCGCGAAAACAACTTTATTATTTTTTAATTGATGTAAACGAGAAATTGCTTCTGATGCTTCAAATGTTTGTCGTGCAGGAAAATGCTTTGGTATAGGTTTTTTAACATCTAGTACATAACGGCCATAGACTAAAAATTCCAGGCCTAATTTACCGTAATTTTCACATAAGCGAGTGTGATTAGCCGCCCCTTCATCTGAGAAATAATCCATTAATGGCAAAGCATCATGATGAACAAAATGTTTTTCATCAGCAAAAATCTTTTTTAATACTATTTGAGTAATTGGTAACTCTAAACTGCGATGTAAATTGCTCATTAGATTTGCTGGAGTGAAATGAACTTTTCCATCTTCGGTATCTGGACTTGGTGAAACAGTTGCAGCATTAGCTGTCCACATACTTGATGCTGAAAAACTCGCGCTTAACAATTTAGGCGAATGTTGAAATACATCTTTTAAAATTTTTTCATCACTACCAGAGAAACCTAATTGCCGTAAAAACCACATAGCAGGCCGCTGTTGCGGTGGTAATACTGCTTGTTTAATGCCAAGCGACATTAACAATCGCATTTTAGCTAAGCCTTGCAACGCCGCTTCTTTAGGATTTGCTATTTGTTGTCGATTATTGATTGATGCGACATTCCCAAAAGAGAGTCCCGCATAATTATGCGTATTACCAACTAAACCATCAAAATTAACTTCAAAAAAATTCTGTTTCATAACGAAATACCTGGCGAAATTATATCTGGAATCGAAATTTGTGACGCCGACATACCGGCTACTGGGAAAGCGCAATAATCTGCTGCGTAATAAGCGCTAGGACGATGATTACCGCTGCAACCCACTCCGCCAAACGGCGCATTGCTACTTGCTCCAGTTAATTGCTTGTTCCAATTTATAATTCCAGCGTGACTATGCTGATAAAATTTATCAAATAATGCTTTGTTATCGGTAAAAATACCGGCAGCTAATCCATATTTAGTTTTATTCGCTTCAACTATAGCTTCATCAATATTGTTGACGCGTATTACTTGCAATAAAGGGCCAAACCATTCTTCATCACTACGTGTAACCATAGGTGTTACATCTAAAATACCTGGCGATAACAATCCTGTGTTTTTTTCTAACGATGTCATCATGAGCAGACTAATCGCGCCATCTTTTAATGCTTTATTTTGTTCATCAAGTAAGTGATTTGCTGCTTCAACTGAAATAACTGGTCCCATAAATGGTTCAGGTTGGCTATCAAAACGCCCTACTTTTATTCCTTTAGTCATTTTTATTAATGTATCGAGAAATTGTTGGCCTTGTTGATCATTAGAAATAATTAATCGACGCGCACAAGTGCAACGTTGTCCAGCTGAAATAAAAGCAGATTGAATAGTGTTATAAGCTGCTGCTTTTAAATCATGTACATCAAATACAATTAAGGGATTATTTCCACCCATTTCAAGCGCTAAGATCTTTTCAGGATGTCCTGCAAATTGTTGATGAATAATTTTTCCAGTTGCATAACTACCAGTGAAAAACACACCGTTAATATCTTTATGCGCAACTAATTTTTGCGCGGTTTCGCGACCACCTTGAACTAAATTAATTACACCTTTAGGCAGTTTAGCATCATGCCAACAACGTACCGTTTCCTCTGCAACCATTGGAGTTAAATTACTTGGTTTGAAAACAACTGTATTTCCGGCTAAAAGCGCCGGAATAATATGACCATTTGGTAGATGTCCTGGAAAATTATATGGCCCTAATACTACAACTACGCCATGCGGTTTATGTTTAATAAAAGTTGTAACGCCTACCGTATCAACTAATTTTTGTCCTGTACGTTCATTATATGCTTGAATAGAAATGGTAAGTTTATTAATCATTGCTTGCGTTTCAGTTTTCGCTTCCCAAATAGGTTTACCTGTTTCAAGCGAAATACACTGCGCCATATGATCAAGACGTTGTTTTAAAATCGCAACAAATTGTTCTAAAAAAACGATTCTTTCTTCAACAGATAATAATGACCATGGCTCAAATGCCTGACGTGCTGCTGAAACTGCTGCACTTACTTCATTATCAAGCGCTGCTTGAGCTTGCCAGATCATTTCATTTGTTGCTGGATCGTATGATGCAAATAATTCACCTGTACCTTCGATCCAATTACCGTTTACATAATGCGGTTTTGCTGAAATTTTATTCATAGTGGTGACACCCGGATTTCATCATCAATGTTTATTTCTAATGCTTTAGCAATCTCTTGATTCAAAGTCACTTGGCCTAAATGGTTTTTATGTAAATAAGCAATGACCGCTCGAAAATCTTTTTTAATATTAGAAATTAAATAGCGATCACCGTGATGATTTTCTGTAGAAAATTCACTTACACGTAAGATTTCACTTTCACGTATGGTGCGAATTTGCGGCAATGGTGATTCGATAGTTGGTCCAGCATCAAAAATATCGACATAACCTTTACAAACAAAGCCTTCTTTTTCCAACATTGAAAGTGCAGGTTTTGTATCTTGATGCGGTTTACCAATTACACGTTGCGCAGCAACTGATAATAATTCGATATAAATTGGATGATGCGGCATCAAATCAGCGATAAATTGTTTATTTGTTGTAGCAGTTAATCGATCGGCATCAGCAAATGGCATACCAAAAAAATGTTGCCCCAAACTCTGCCAAAATGGTGATTGTCCTTGCAAATTAGATACACCGCGCATTTCTGCAAAAACTAAATCAGAAAAAAATTGCGGAAATTGCGCCATAAATAAAAAACGACCGCGTGATAACAACAAACCATTCCCATGTTTTCGATAATCTGGTGCTAAAAACAACGTACAGATTTCAGTTTTGCTTTGATAATCATTCGATAAATGAAGAACTGGATGATTAAACTGCAATCCAAGTGAATGACTGACTTGCATTAAATTCACTTGCTTATATGAATAAAAAGGTAGTTCGCCACCAGCGCAAGCATCGATAGCAGAGGTACCAACAATCTTATGGTTAGATAAATCTTCTAATACAAAAAAATAAACTTGTTCTTTTTGTGATCGAGTTCGTTGCTCAAATGTTTTAAGTGATAAATCAATTTTTGCCTGAAGTGGCTCTTTTTCTGCTGGCAAAGTTGTCACACCAATACCTGCTTGCTTTGCTAGTTGGTAAATACCTTCTAAATCAGTTGTATGAGTCGGACGAAATAGCAACATAAATTATTCTCCTAGACTCGCTTCACCAGAAGCTAATTTTAGCATTAATAATGCTGTAAGCTGCGCCCGTTCAACTAAGCTATCTATTTTCATAAATTCTTCTGCGCTATGGATATTGCCGCCACGTACGCCTAAGGTATCCACTACTGGTAAGCCAACTGAAGCTAAATTATTACCATCGCAACATCCGCCTGAAGGTTGCCATGACAATGATAAATTTAATTCTTCGCCAACTTTTTTGACTAATTCAAACAATCGTAAAGTTTTGCCCACAAGTGGTTTAGGTTTACGGCTAAAAGAACCATGTAAATCTAAATGAAATCCGTCGCGGGTATTAATATTTCCGATAATTTTTTCAAAATTTTCTAATAACCATTTTTCATCGCTTTCTTGTTTTGTTCTGACATCGATGTAACAAATTGCTAAATCAGGAACAACATTAGTTGCACCGCCACCTTCAACGCGACCAACATTTAATGTCACGCCCTCGCGTTTACCATTTAAATCATCCACTAATTGAATAAAGTCTGCTAAAGCACGAATTGCATTGCGACCTAAGTGATGCGCGCGCCCTGCATGTGCTGCAACGCCATGTGCCACAACAGCAAAGTTGCCGCTACCTTTGCGTTCACCTGCTAATGTGCCGTCTACTGTCATTGCTGGTTCGAAGATAAGTCCTAAATTATTGCGTTTCGCGCCTTCAATTAAAAAAGGTGCTGAACCATATGAACCAATTTCTTCATCAGGATTAAGTAAAATTTCCCAACCAATTTTTTCTGCAAATTCTGAACGTTCTAATGCGAGTAATGCATATAACATCACTGTTAATCCGCCTTTCATATCAGCAACACCTGGGCCATTTAAGGTGTTTTCATCAATGAATCGGGCAGTTTGAAAATCATCATGCTCACCAAATACAGTATCCATATGACCGCATAACATGATTTTTATTGGGGCATCAGCTCTTTTTTTGAAACGAAGTGCTTTACCTAATGAAATTTTATCAATTTGGCCACGACTATTTACGCGCTCAAGAGGAGTAAGAACAAGTTCTTCTACTGAATCCGGTTGCAAACGTATAAATTGTTTTTGCAATGCTTTTTGCATGCGCTCTAGTCCAACTAAATGATAAGAACCGGAATTAATATCAGACCATTCAATTAATATTTTTCGCATTTCCTGCGCTTGCTCTGTTAACCAATTCAAAGACGCTTTGTGCTTTGACATAAAAACTCCTGTTAGTTCTTAATTACATTTTCTATGAATTCAAAAATTTTTTGTTTCGATTCTAAATCAAATGGATCAAATAAATTTAATTCGCTGCTCCAATGGTTGAGCCATGTTATTTGACGTTTAGCAAACTGCCGCGTTGCAAATAAAGTTTTCTCAAACATTTCATCAACGGGCATTTGTTTTTCCAAGCCTTCCCAAACTTGTCTATAACCTACTGCCCGCATTGAAGGTAAATGCTTTGATAAATCACCACGCTGCATTAAAGCAATTACTTCATTGATGAATCCTTGTTGCATCATGATTTCCAAACGCTTTTTAATGCGCTCATGTAATACTGTTCTATCACTTGGCAGCAATGCCATTGCAACTACATCATATTGCAATGCTTCATGTGCGGCTTCTTGCAACCATTGTGACAATGGTTTTTTAGATGTTTCATAAATTTCTAAAGCACGCTGAATACGTTGTTTATCATTTTCATGTAAGCGTTTGGCAGTAATGGGATCAACTTTTGCTAATTGCTGATGTAAATAAACAACACCATATTTCTCTAATTCAGTTGAAATCTTTTGCCGCATTTGCTCCGGCACTTCTGGCAAATCTGCCATGCCAAATTGTAATGCTTTGAAATAAAGCATGGTGCCGCCAACTAATAATGGAATTTTATTTCTAGAAAAAATATCTGCAATTTTAATTAAGGCATCTGTACGAAATTTTGCAGCAGAATAGCGTTCACTAGGATCGCAAATATCAATCAAATGATGAGGCGCTATTCTTAATATCGATTGCTCTGGTTTTGCAGAACCTATATTCATTTCGCGATAAATCATCGCAGAGTCAACACTAATAATTTCAAATGGAAATTGTTTTACTAATTCAACAGCTAAATCTGTTTTACCAGTTGCAGTTGGGCCCATTAAAAAAAATATTTTTTTATTCATGTGTTTTTAGTTTGAAAAAATTGAAGAACATCTTGGTAATCAAGTGAAAAAAAGATTTTTTGTTGCTCACGTTCAACTTCAGTTAATTTTGCTGCTTTTTGAAATAAAGTATCAATTTCAAATATTGAAGTATTTGTTTCTTTTTGAAATGCTGTTTTACAAATTGCTTTAATTAATTCATTTTTTGTATGTTGTTCACAATTTAAAATAACTTGTTGCCATTCTTTGAAATTAATATGCGATAAAAATTCAGGTTGTTCACGAATAATGAGTTTTTGTTGCGACATTTGATCAAAATGAAAACCTAAACTTTCAATTAATGTTTGGTGTGTTAAAAAATGGCTGATTTGCTGTTCTGTTAGCGATAATAATTCTGGAATCAATAATAATTTAGTTGCAACTTGTTCTTTATATTTTTTAAGCGCTAAATATTGCTGCAACGCTCTTATATCAACAAAAAATAATTTCTGCTCTTTAGTTGTTAAGATGAAATGCGAATATTGGCCAATTATTTTTCCAAATATATTGGCTGGCATATGTTCTTTATCATGTTTAATCACAACATATGATTTATCAGCTTCTGCAATTTCATCTATTTTCTTGGGCTTAAAATAATCAATTTCATTTTGACCATAATAAATAACTGATGATTCTTTAGGTTGAATTAATGCTTGTTTCAATTTCTGAAAAATAAAATCATGAACTAAACGTGCTTCATGAAAGCGTACTTCATGTTTGGTTGGATGCACGTTTACATCAACATCTTTTGGATTAATTTCTAAAAACAACACATATGCAGGATGACGATCAACCGCTAATAAATCTGTATAGGCTTGTTTAATCGCATGCATGATGATTCGATCACGTACTGCTCGACCATTAATATAAAAAAACTGCAAATCAGTTTGATTACGTGAAAATTCTTTTTGACTAATCCAACCATGTAACCGTAATCCAGTTGCTTCAAACTGCACATACAGTGATTGCTTTAAAAAAGTTTCACCACATACAGCTGCAATGCGTTTATGTTTTTGTATTTCTTCTACTGCTCTTGCAACTTTTAAAACATTTTTCTGATCATGTTGTAAATGGATAGCAATATCAAAATGGCTTAATGCAATACGTTTTACTATTTCTTCAATATGAGAAAATTCTGTTTTATCGCTGCGTAAAAAACGTCTTCTAGCAGGTGTATTAAAAAATAATTCTCGAACGGTAATGGTCGTGCCTAATGGATGCGCTGCAGGTTTAATTTCAATTTCACTCTCATTGCCCTGAGTAATTAATTCCCAAGCATGATGATCATCTTTGGTTCGTGTGCAAATTGATAATTTAGAAA
>CAZYCO010000007.1:16731-20150 GCA_964645885.1 uncultured Gammaproteobacteria bacterium | reverse complement strand
GCTTCGCCACGAAACCCTAAAGTTGAAATCTGTTGTAAATCATTGGAAGAATGAATTTTGCTGGTTGCATGTGGTGCGATTGCAAGTGGTAAATCATCACGATGAATACCCACACCATCATCGCTAATTGCAATTACTCGACTACCTGAATTTTCAATATGAATAGAAATATTTTTTGCACCAGCATCTAAGCTATTTTCCAATAGTTCTTTTACTACTGAAGATGGACGCTCAATCACTTCGCCTGCTGCAATTTGGTTCGCAACAATTGTTGATAAGCGTTGGATACGGTTCATAATAAATTCTCAATAAATAAACATATAACTTGTAGTTGTAGGGTGGTCAAAGAAGACGAAGGCTTCGTGCCCACCATTATCGTATTTTCGGTGGGCACACGCTATCGCGCTTTGCCCACCCTACAAAGAAACTCAACCCAACCTACTAATGAGTTCTTTTGCTTTTTCTGTATTTACTTTAATTGTCACTTCTCTACCTTGCTCTTTTATCTCAAATATAATTTCAAGATCAGCTATGGGTAATCTACCTTGACTGCGTTCAGGCCATTCAATTAAAAAAATTGCAGTTTGATTAAAATAGTCATCAATACCTAATTCATCGAGTTCAAATGGCGATTGAATCCGATATAAATCAAAATGAAAGATTGGATATTGATTGGTTTGATAACTCTCAACGATTGGATAGGTTGGACTTTTTATTTTTTCTGAAATTCCTAATGCTTGCAGCAAAGAACGCGCGAATGTTGTTTTACCTGCTCCTAAATCACCTATTAAAAATAGAATAAGAGGCGCGCTGCAAAACGGTGCTAATTTTTTTGCAAATTGTTGTAATGCTTGTTCATCTACAAAAAATTGTTTCAACATTCATTCACCACACGTCGTAAATACTTCATTAAATCCATTGCCATCATGCCACGTTCACCTTTATCGCGAGCTAAGTCTGCACTATAGGCATGTATAGCTACGCCATAAGTTGCTGCATCAAATGGCGTTAATCCTTGCGCCATTAAGCCTGCAATCACTCCACTCAATACGTCACCCATTCCCGCTGTCGCCATGCCTGGATTACCGTAAGTACAAATCATTGGTAAAGAATTTTGATCTTGCACTATTGTTCCAGCACCTTTGAGTACGATTGTTGATTGATATTTCATTTGTAATGCTTGCGCGCAACCAAATCGATCGCGCTGTGTTGATTGCGCTGTACTATGCAATAAACGCCCTGCTTCTGCAGGATGAGGTGTTAATACTGCATATTTTGATAATTCATATGTCGGAAAAAAATGCGCTAATAAATTTAAACCATCGGCATCAATTACCATTGGGCATTTAGCTTGTATTGCTGTTTTAAATACTTTTTTACTCCAATTACTTTGCCCTAAACCGGGGCCTAAAACTAAAACATCAGAGTTATTTAAAAACTGAGGTAATTCTTTTATTGATCTACACATGATTTCAGGACGATTAGTCGAAACAATTGAAACATGTTCAGGAAGAGTAAAAACCGTTACTAAGCCTGCACCCACACGCATAGCAGCTTCTGCCGCCATGCGCACTGCTCCCGCCATGCCATGATAACCACCCACAACAAAAACATGACCACATTGATGTTTATGTGTTGAACGCGCGCGTGCAGGTAATAAATTTTTCATTTGAGTAAGCGAAATTTTTTTTGCATCTGGCGTGGTACTCGAAAATAAATTTCCGGGAAGTGATAAATCATCAACAATAATTTCGCCGCAGTAATCGACGGCATTGCCAGTAAATAAGCCTTTTTTATTCGCGATAAATGAAATAGTTATCCAAGCATGAACGGCAACATTATCGACAAAACCAGTATCAGCTTGCACGCCAGATGGTAAATCCAATGATAAAACTGGTAATTCTGTTTGATTAATAAAATTAATCGCTTGTTTTACTGGTTCTGAAAGTGGATATTTAAAGCCTATACCTAAAATGGCATCGACAATGAGAGAAGCATTCAAATAAATATCAGGTGAAAAATTTTGACACGGTATATTTAAATTTATGCATTTTTCACGTGCTTTAGCGGTTAATTCAGTGAGTTTTTCTAAATCACCAACATGAACAATGGAAACATTTAAACCATGCTGCTTTGCGATTTGCGCTAAAACATAGCCATCGCCCCCGTTATTGCCGCTTCCACAAAAGAAAACTATTTTTTCACTATCAAATCGAGTTTGAAGTACTTGCCAAGCTGCTTTAGCTGCTCGTTCCATTAACTCATGCGGCGCAAGCCCAAATTCTTGTTTGGCACGCTTTTCTATTTGGCGAATAGTTGCAACTGAATATAAATTCAAATCATTTGAATTCATGGCCCTTCCTTCTTTAGTATCCAATATTGCAATCGTACCTATACATCCAATTATGACAATGCATTCTGATATTAATTTCCAACAACTCGCTTTTGATATTAAACAATGGAGCTACGAACTTGGCTTCCAACAAGTTGGGATTACTGATACTGATTTATCGGAAATTGAACCTAAATTTCTGGCTTGGCTAGAACAAGGGTTTCATGGCGAAATGGAATGGATGGCAAAATATGGTGCAATGCGCGCACGCCCTGAACAGTTAGTACCAGGCACACTTCGAATTATCTCGGTACGAATGGATTATCTCCCACCCGAGCCAAAATTCGCCCACATTTTAAAACAACCAAATAAAGCGTTTATTTCTAGATATGCCGTTGGCGGTGACTATCACAAATTAATGCGTAAACGGTTAGAAAAATTAGCGCAAAAAATTCGTACTCAAGTAGGTGAATTCGGTTATCGCGCATTTACCGATAGCGCACCGATTTTAGAAAAACCAATTGCTGCTAAAGCCGGTTTAGGTTGGCAAGGCAAACATACCTGCCTTATTAATCAAAAAGCAGGGTCTTATTTTTTTATTGGTGAATTGTTTACAGATTTACCGCTGCCTATTGATACGCCGGTTAAAGATCATTGTGGTAGCTGTAATGCCTGTATTGATGTTTGTCCGACCAAAGCAATTGTTGCTCCTTATCAACTTGATGCGCGTCGTTGTATTTCTTATCTAACGATCGAACTTCGTAACTCAATTCCAATTGAATTTAGAGAATTAATGGGCAATCGCATTTACGGTTGTGATGATTGCCAAATGATTTGTCCTTGGAACCGATTTGCAAAATCAACAAAAGAAGATGCATTCAAACCAAGAAATAATTTTGATGATGTTGAATTATTAATTTTATTTTGTTGGAACGAAGAACAATTTTTAAAATTCACTGAAGGTTCTGCAATTAGACGTATTGGTTATGAGTGTTGGTTACGCAATATTGCAGTTGCATTAGGTAACGCACCTTATAATGACAATATTGTTAATGCATTAAATGAAAAATTATCTTACCCATCTGAT
>CAZYCO010000007.1:14991-16711 GCA_964645885.1 uncultured Gammaproteobacteria bacterium | reverse complement strand
TGCAAGAACATGTGAAATGGGCGTTGGAGAAACAACATGCAAAGAAATAACACCTATCATAATGCTATCAGGCAATCGTTTTTAACCATGACTTTATTATTTGCTTTTAGCTTTATTGTTCTTAGTTTTGCCGCTTTTATTTTTCCTAAATTATTAATGACAACTCGGTTAAGTGTAGTCAGTATTGGAAATCTTGGTATTTTTGTTAGCTCTTATCTGCATAATCAATTAGAAGCAGATTTTTTAACTAGAAATAAATTGAAATCTGTATTTTCAATTATTTTGGCTTTTTATAGTGGCTTAGCATCTTATATCGCCTTTACCCATTACGGGTTACAAGCACAAAGTTCAATTGCGTTCAGGATACATCCGTTAATTTTAATTAATGGATCATCATTCTTATTCAGTACTGCTAGTTTATTTAAATTTTTTTGTACCCAACATTGTTTATCAGATACAGAACTTTCTGAAATTGTTCAGGAACAACAGCAACAACAACTAATCGAACACGATGAATCAGAAGTCATAGAAGAATTCTTTACTCATCCAATTAGCCCGCAGGTAGAAAATTATTTACGTCAACACGCGAATAATTCAGATCGATATTTAGAATTAAGAAATAATTTAAATGAAACACTGCAAAATGCAGAAGCGCAATTAACCACTAAATTTGTTAATACGCCATATATGCCTATTAATCATTATTAAGAGAAGTAATGATTTGTTGCATATCAACAACAGCGGAATAATCAATAATCTTTCCATCTTTTATTTTATAACCAGTCACACCTTCATACTCAATAACTTTACCGGTTGGAGGAATATTTAAGAATGTACCTAGATGTGTACCAGTTGCACGCCAATAACTAATTATATTATCGCCTTCTTCAACATAACGATAAAAATCACATTGCAAATCAGGAAATGCTGAAAACCATTTTTCTACAACTTGTTTCATTCCTGGAATACCAAATGTTTGGCCTAAAGTAGATGTAATTTGAACACGTTCAGAAATATATTGATCGATGACAGAATAATCTTTTTGATTCCATAATTTTTGAGAGTAGTGCTCAACTAACTTTTTATTATCATTCATAAGTAGCTCCGTTAATTTTCAGCCTTACTCAAACAAGAGGCAATTAACATTGCCATCTCAAGTGACTGTTCATAATTCAAACGTGGATCACATAAAGTTTTATATGCATCTTTCAAATCATGTTCAGTTAAACCACCAGCTCCACCAACACATTCTGTGACATTTTCACCCGTCATTTCAAAATGTACGCCACCAAGTGGAATATCGTATTGTTGATGAATTACAAATGCATGTTGTAATTCTGACAAAATATCTTCAATTCGTCGTGTTTTAATACCTTGTTGAGTAACACTGGTATTACCATGCATTGGATCACAAGACCAAACAACATTTAATTTTTCTTGAGCAATCGTTGTTAAAAACGTTGGTAAATGTTTTTCAATTTTTTCTGCACCAAAACGATGTATCAATACAATTTTTCCTTCTTCATTTGTAGGATTTAAATATTGAATTAACTGAATTACTTCATTTACTGACATTGCAGCACCAACTTTAATTGCAATTGGATTAACAATGCCGCTGGCATATTCGATATGCGCGCTATCTAAAAAAGCAGTACGCATACCAATCCAAGGTAAATGTGTAGCAACGTTATACCATTTACCATCACTTTGTTTGCGCGTT
>CAZYCO010000007.1:1604-14964 GCA_964645885.1 uncultured Gammaproteobacteria bacterium | reverse complement strand
AAAAGATGTAATGCTTCGTGACTTGTAAAAAAATGATCAATACGTGTTAGTGTATTTATTTTAGTTCCGGATATAACTTGTAAAAATTCCAAATTATCACGTATTGATTCTGCTATTGTTTGATAACGTTTTGCCAATGGTGAACTTAAAACAAAATTTAAATTCCAATATTCTGGATGTTCTAAATTAGTAAACCCACCTTCAATTAAAGCGCGTAAATAATTTAGTGTGAGTGATGAATAGAAATAAGCTTGTTTCATTCGTAATGGATCTGGCACACGCGCTAGTTCGTTAAATTCAGGGCTATTTACTAAATCACCACGATAACTAGGCAAGGTCATACCATTTTGAGTTTCAGTCATCTCACTTCTAGGTTTAGCATATTGACCTGCAATTCGACCAATACGGATAACTGGTTTTCTCAAACCATGAACCAGTATCAAACTCATTTGCAGTAAAATCTTTAATTTATCAGCGATAATTTCTGCTCGACATTCTCTGAAACTTTCAGCGCAATCACCGCCTTGCAAAATAAAACATTCACCTCTACCCGCTCTGACTAATTGCTTTTTTAATTCATCAATTTCGTAAGTACTAACAAGTGGCGGTAATGTTGCAAGTTCAGTTAATGTTTTTTTGAGCAAAGTGTTATCTGGATATTGAATATCTTGTTTAATTATTTTTTGTTGCCAAGCATTTATATTCCAATTACTCATGAGCCGACCTTAAGATTATCTATTAATCGAGTTTGTCCAAGATATGCAGCAACTAGTATAATTAATGGTTGATCAAATTGTTGTGCTTTAGACAAATCGCTTTGTTTTCTAATTTCAAAATATTGTGGTTCAAAACCAAACGTTCTTAATGTATCCATTGCCTGTTGTGATATTAAATCAAAATCTAACTCGCCTTGATTTATTTTCTCTGCTGCATCACACAAACTCTGAAATAATTCAGCGGCCATCGATTTTTGTTCAGTTGATAAATATTGATTTCTAGAGCTCATAGCCAAACCATTGTATTCTCGTACCGTTTCAACGGTACGAATCTTGGTGGATAAAAACAAGTCTTTTGTCATTTTTTTAATAATAAAAACTTGTTGATAATCTTTTTCACCTAAAAACATGAAATCAGGTTGAACTAAATTCATTAATTTCAAAACGACGGTACAAATGCCGCGAAAATGCCCTGGGCGATAAGCACCACATAAATCATCACCAATAGCAGGAATATCAACATAGGTTGTATTTGAAGTACCTTCTGGGTACATATCATCAATATTAGGCGCAAATAAAAAATTTACTTTTTGCAGTTCTAGTTTTTGTTGATCTTGTTCAAATGTACGAGGATAACGATCAAAATCTTCATTGGCGCCAAATTGCATTGGATTAACAAAAATACTCACAATCACCACATCTGCTTTTGCTTTCGCTTGCTTTACCAATTGCAAATGACCTTCATGCAAATTGCCCATTGTAGGTACAAATGAAATCGTTTTTTGCTGTTGTTTTAACTCAGTAATTATTTTTTGTAATTCAGCAATGTGATGAAATGTTTTCATAATTAAATATAAACCTGATCATTGGTCGGAAATTGTTGAGTGATAACTTCTTGATAATAAGCCTGAATCGCTTCTTCTATGCTAGATACATGTTCAAGAAAATTTTTTGCAAGTTTAGGTTTTTTATTTAGATATAAACCTAAAATGTCATAAATTACTTGAATTTGAGCATCGCAAAATCGGCCCGCGCCGATACCTATAGTTGGAATAGCAAGACATTCAGTAATTTTTTGCGCTAATTTTTCAGGAATGCACTCAAGTACAATTAAACGCGCGCCTGCTTGTTCTAGTATTTTTGCTTCTTGAAAAATTTTCTCTGCGCTTTGTTCATCCTTACCTTGTACTTTAAAACCACTTAACGCATGAACGGATTGCGGCATTAATCCTACATGTGCACAAACTGGAATTCCTCGTCTTGTTAATTGAAAAATAATTTCTGCTAACCATTCCCCACCTTCCAACTTCACCATGTGCGCACCCGCTTGCATTAAATGTGCCGCGTTTTGTAATGCAGTTTCAAAAGTACCGTATGTCATAAAAGGCAGATCAGACAACAATAATGAATGGTTGTTACGGCTCGCGACACAGCGAGTATGATAGGAAATATTATCTATAGAGACTGGAACAGTAGTAGCATGACCTTGAATAACTTGCCCTAACGAATCGCCAACTAAAATAACTTCTATTCCTACTCGATTCATTAAGTTTGCAAACATTGCATCATATGCTGTTAAACAAGCAAATTTTTCTTGCGCTAATTTTTTTTGTTGTAATTTTTCAAGTGTAATCATAAGACTGCCGTTTAATAATATTTGTTAATAATGAGTTATTAAGTACTTTTTTATTGTGATGTTTGGCTAAAGAAACGACATAACCATTTAAATAATCGATCTCAGTTGTTTGTTTGCGAATGACATCTTGAAGCATAGAAGAGTAATTATTAGCGGTATGGTTCGCAACTGAAAAAACCTGTTGGCACATTGCTTCATTATTAATTGCAATCTGTTGTAATTCAGCTACTTCAACTATTTCATTTACAATCTCACGCATCAAATTTTTTAAATGTTCTGCTTGTAAAAGCTCACCATTTTTACATCGGTAAATTGCAGTTAAAGGATTAATCGCGCAATTTACAATAAATTTTTGCCAAATTATTTGTTGGAAATTATGTTCTACAGTTACATCTAAGTTGGTGGTTTTAAATAATTGTGAAAATGAAGCGCTATTTAAAATAGTTTTTCCTAAGCCATTTAACCTAACTTGAAAATTACTTTTTCTATAAGCACCAATTGATGTTGATGCTAGAGAAATTGAATACGCGGGAAATGAATTTTGAATTTGTTCCATTACACCTAAGCCATTATGAATAATTAAAATTTCGCTTTGTTGATGTAATAAGTGTCGCATGCTGTTCAATGCATTGATGACATCAAAAGCTTTGGTGCAAATTATTAAGGTATCAATAGATTGATTTATTTCATTTGGAATAATTGCATCACATTGCACAAAATGATTTTGATCTGCTATTTGATACTCAAAACCATTTCTTTGCTTGAATAAAACTAATTGCTCTTTATTACGAAAAATTAAAACAACATGCATTCCAGCTTGACGTAAAAAATAGGCATAGGTTAAACCAATCGCACCAGCGCCTATCAAATAAATTGTTGGAGGATTCATCATTCCCCTCTTTACTTTAACCGGTATAAACTACCGCAACTTTAATTTCATAAGGAACTTGTCATGAAAATTATGTTAACGGCTGCATCATTAAGAAAGGACTCTTTTAACAAAAAATTGATAAAAATAGCCAATGAAATTGTTACTAAAAACCAGCAGCAAGGCCATATTCATGATTTTTCTGAATATGATATGCCCCTTTATAACGGCGATATCGAAAAAAATCTGGGATTTCCTGCAGGTAGCCAACTATTTGTTGATCATTTAAATGCAACCGATGCTCTAATCCTTGCTTCCCCTGAATATAATTTCTCGGTTCCTGGCATTCTTAAAAATTTGATTGACTGGATTTCTCGAATCGATCAACCCCTCTCGGCATGGAACAATCGCCAAATTCTTTTACTTTCAGCATCACCAGCTCTTGCAGGTGGCGTACGTGGATTATGGCATTTACGTGTGCCCTTAGAAGGTTGTGGCGCATTTGTTTATCCACGTATGTTTTCATTATCAATGGCGCACACTGCTTTCGATGATAATGATCAATTAAAAGATCAAAATCTGCAGCAACAACTCGAAAAATCAATTAAAGAATTCATCGCGCATGTTGAACATGCGAAGAAGAGATAATGCAATGGTGGGCATGTCATTTCACTCCTTTGCCCACCCTACAAAAATCTCTATAAAGTGAATGTAGCCCTCACCCGTCCACGACAAGCGTGGCCACCCTCTCCCGCAAGCGGGAGAGGGAAATAAGGAGTAATAAATGGTTATAGAAAAAATCCAACCATTCGCAATTGCGTTAGCACTTGGATTATTAATTGGTGTTGAGCGCGAACGTAGTCATCCACCCGGTATTCAAGCGTTAGGCTTACGAACATTTGTATTACTTAGTTTATTAGGTGCAATTGCATCTGCAACAAAACAACCATTTGTTGCAGCCGGCATGACGTTATTCGTCGCTGCCATTGTTGTTTTAGGCTATTTAAGAAGTACACGCGGCTTACGTAAAGATAATGGTATTGGTATCACAACTGAAGTTAGCGCATTTGTTACCTATGGTTTAGGCATGATGTCGCAATACGATCCACTTACCACTCTTTTAATTGGACTTGTCGTAGTTATTTTATTGCTCGCTAAAAAACGATTACATACTTTTTCTAGAGAACGATTACGTAGTGAAGAAATACAAGCAACAGTAATTATATTGGTATTAGCATTAGGCGTATTGCCGTTTCTACCCAATGCGCCTGTTGATCCATGGCTATTATTCAATCCACAACGTTTCGGTATTTTGATTTTTATCATCACTTTAATGCAATTTGGTGCTTATGAATTAGCGCGCTTTTTTGGCGCAGAGCGTGGTGTTGCCTTATCAGGATTTTTAAATGGCTTTATTTCTAGTGCAGTAGCAACTGCATCATTCGCAGAACAAGTAAAAAAAGGTGAAATTTCAGCAAAAGCAGGTGCATCTGCAATTTGCTATGCCACCGTTTCAATGTATATCAAATTATTAATTATTATTGCGCTTACCTCGTTCAATTTAGTTAATCTCATCAGCTGGCCAATTATTTGCAGTACCTTAGTTGGTATTGCATTGTCTGCACAGTTAACTCGTAATCTTGCAGCAACTAAAGTTCCTAATGAATTAGATAATCCCATTGCATTAATGTCTGCAATTCGCTTAGCCATCATTTTAGCGTTGATGTTAATTACCATTACGTTGATTGGACGTCATTTTGGTATTGAAGCAATGCAAATTGCATCTTTTCTAGGTGGTTTATTTGATGTTCACAGCGTCTCATTTGCTATTGCAACATTGAATCGCGAAGCTGAATTAACTAATCAAATGACATTAATTTGCTTAGGTTTAGCAATTTTAGCGAGCTTCTTATCTAAAATTATCATGGTGATATTTTATGCAAGAAGCGAAAAAACATTTGTTTGGATTACATCCAGTGTATTAGTTGCTATGGCTGCTGTAGTTTCTGCAGTTTGGGCAGTGTTATTGTGGGGTTAAGTTTTTTTTGTAATTCAGGCGCAATTTCAAATAACGGTACTAATACAAACGCACGTTCTAACATACGTGGATGAGGAATAGTTAATTCATCAGTAGTTAAAACAATTGAATCAAATAATAAAATATCTAAATCAAGTGTGCGTGGCCCCCATTTTTCTATTCGTTTACGGCCATGTTGTTGTTCAATTATCAACAATTGTTGCAACAATTCATGTGGTGACAATGTTGTTTCAATTTCGATTACAGCATTAACAAAATCAGGCTGAGATTCATTACCAATTGCTTTAGTGTGATAAAGGCTAGAACATTTTTTAATAATAGTATTTTTTATTGCACGTAATTGTTCTATTGCAGATAAAATTTGTTGTTGCGGATTTTCTAAATTACTTCCTAATCCGATATAACAAGTTGATTTATGTATCATGGTTTTTTTTAGAACTTCGATTTGATTTTCTTTTACGCCCTTTAATTTTATCTTTTTTATCTTGAGTAAAGTTTTCTCGCTCTTCTTCATTCAGATCTTGAAATTTTGTCCACCAATTTGCGAGATCGTTTGTAATTTCACCTACTTGTGCACGTAATAACAATAAATCATATGCAGCTCTAAAACGTGGGTGCGACAGTAATTTTGCAGCTTTTATTCCTTGCGCTCGTTCCAAGCGAAATTGCAACGCCCACATCTCACGTATTGAAGCAGATAAGAATTTTGGAATCGCAGTAAAACCTTGCTGCTGTTTAAGTAAAAGATAACCGCTACTTTCAATCGCATCTGCTAATGGAATGCCTTTTTTTCGTTCTTTTTTCACTTCTTCTATCAGTGGATACCATAGAAATACTGCAAAGATAAAAGCTGGTGTAACTGTTTTTCCTTGATGAATACGATGATCAGTATTTTTTAACGTTAATTCGATTAACTGTTTAGCGAAATCTTTTTGAGTGCCATGTTGTAAATAAGAAAATGTCATGGGAAACATTTTCTCGAATAATTCAAATGTCATTAAATGTTTAAAAACAGTACCAGCATGGCCACTATGAAATAACTTGATCATTTCTTCAAACAAACGAGCTGGCGATACTAAAGATAGTAAATAACCCAAATGCGTAATTGGTGCGCGTGTTTTTTCTTCAATTGCAAAATTCAATTTACTCGCAAAGCGAATTGCGCGCAGCATTCGTACTGGATCTTCTCTAAAACGTTGTTCTGCATCACCGATAATGCGTAATGTACGTTTATTTAAATCATCAATTCCTGCAACGTGATCAACCAAACGATTACTTTCAGGATCATAATAAAAAGCATTTACGGTGAAATCGCGACGCCAAGCATCTTCTTCTAATGAACCAAATACATTATCTCGCATAATTAAACCGCTTTCATGTAAATGGCCTTCGCTACTTGTATCATGCGGCGCTCTAAATGTTGCAACTTCGATAATTTGCCGACCGAAATAAATATGCGCTAATCGAAATCGACGGCCAATTAAACGACAATTACGAAAGACTTGTTTGATTTCATGCGGATGTGCATTTGTTGCAACATCAAAATCTTTTGGCTTAATTTTCAGCAATAAATCACGAACACATCCACCTACAAGATAAGCTTCAAATCCAGCGTGTTTTAGTTTTTTGATGACATCAAGTGCATTTTTATCAATGTCAGCGTTTGAAATTGTGACTTTTAGTCCCATGCATTAACCAATTATTAAGAAAAAAAAATTTAACGACATAAAATTACTTATTATAAAAAAAACTATTTCGAGCAATAGATCAAGAAATTTTTTTATATGCAAAAGCTGTTCGAAAAAAATCAGCGTGATACACTTTCGCCCACTCACTGCAAGACGCTATGGGTATAATGTTTTTTCTAAAACTTTTTTGAACTTGGAAGCGATAAAAAATAACAAGGAGGAACGTATGGCAAAGGGCCAATTGATTCAGGATCCATTTTTAAATGCATTAAGGAAAGAAAATGTTCCTGTTTCTATTTATCTTGTGAATGGCATTAAATTACAAGGCGAAATTGAATCGTTCGATCAATTTGTGATTGTTTTAAAAAATAATGTCAATCAAATGGTGTATAAACACGCAATCTCAACTGTTGTTCCAGCACGAAATGTCAAAATGCCCCAGTTTGTTCATGACAGTTCTGACGAACAAGAAAAAAGTACTAACGAGTTAAATGCAGAAGAATAATCAATCTACAGAGGGAAGTGCTAAACTTCCCTCTTCTCAAGAAAAAGTCATCTTAGTTCATATTGATTTTCCACAAAACGATAGCTTCACTGATGACTTAGAAGAATTCAAAATGCTTGCGTATTCGGCAGGCGCAAATGTTATTGAAATTATTACTGGTTCAAAAAAAACACCTGAACCTAAATATTTTGTAGGTCTTGGCAAAGCAGAAGAAATTAAACAAGCAGTTGCTGCTCATCATGCTGATTTAGTTTTATTTAATCATCCACTATCACCATCTCAAGAACGCAATTTAGAAAAATTATTTCAATGTCGGGTGTTAGATCGTTACGGTTTAATTTTAGATATTTTTGCATCGCGTGCGCGTACCTTTGAAGGCAAACTACAAGTTGAGTTGGCGCAATTACAGCGTTTATCTACTCGTTTAGTGCGTGGTTGGACACACTTGGAACGACAAAAAGGTGGTATTGGTTTGCGCGGTCCCGGTGAAACTCAGTTAGAAACCGATAGACGTTTAATACGCGATCGTATACGTCATATTGAACAACGCTTAGAAAAAGTAAAAAGTCAGCGCTTACAAAGTAGACGTACACGTAGACGCTCAGCCATTCCAACAGTTGCATTAGTGGGTTACACCAATGCTGGAAAATCAACTTTATTTAATCGTTTATCGCAATCAGAGGTGTATGTTGCAGATCAATTATTCGCAACACTTGACCCAACTTTACGTCGAATTGAATTACCACATGCAGGCGTAATTATTATTGCTGATACCGTAGGATTTATTCGTCATTTACCGCATGAATTAATTGAAGCATTTAGTGCAACATTAGAAGAAACACGTGATGCTGATTTGTTATTGCATGTTATTGATGTTCATGATGATGAAAAACATTCAAACATCGAGCAAGTAAATTTAGTGTTAACCCAAATTGAAGCGAACAATGTGCCTCAACTGATGGTCTATAACAAAATAGATTTAACAGCTAACAATCAACCACATATTGAACGCGATGAACAAAACAAACCAAAACAAGTTTGGATTTCTGCAAGTCAAAATATAGGCATCGATTTATTATTAAAAGCACTAACTGAATTATTGTTTGGTGAACCCATCAGACGACATGTGCTGTTAACGCCACAACAAGCAGCATTAAGAGCAGAGCTTTATAGATTAAAAGCAATTGAAAGCGAAACAACAGATGATGAAGGCAATTGGTTGTTATCGATTTGTATTTCTAAAACTGATTTTGAGCGCTTGTTTAAATAAATTTTCATGAAGCCATTCGTTCAACTTGCCTATATATGCGAGCGTTTTTACGTTCTAACTCCCAAATATCTAAACTTGCTTGCATATTTAACCAACTTTGAGGCGAACCTTTTAGCAAATGAGCTAAGCGTATAGTCATATCAACAGTAATAGGACGATGTTCATTTAAAATTTCAGAAATAGTACGACGAGAGACTTTCAGACGATGTGCAAATTCAGTTTGTGAAATACCAAGTGCCGGTAAAACATCTTCACGCAAAATAGCACCTGGATGAGTTGGTTTTCGACTTTTTGCTCTTAATGTAGTCATTAATGATAATCCTCCAAGTTGACGTCATAGACATCACCATTTTCTAAACGGAACGTAATACGCCAGTTTCCAGAGACTGAGACACTCCAAAAATTGTTTTTATTTCCTATGAGCTTATGTAATTTATAACCTGGTAAATTCATATCTTGAATTCTAACTGCGCTATCAAGTCGATCTAAAATTCGGCTGATACGAGGCAAATCTTTTGCACTTAGTAATTTTTTTTCGTCTTCAATAAAAAATTGCTTTAAACCTCGATGCAAAAAATTTTTTATCATGTTGTTTCTATTCATTGTAATCTATAAGGTTACAACTTCAATGTTGTTATAGATTTTCTTTTTTCAAATTAAACTTCTTACTTAATCTCCCGCATCACAAAATCTGCTTTTAGAACACCACATTCAGGGCACATCCAATCTTCTGGAACATCTTCCCACTTGGTGCCAGGTTCAATACCATCTTCAGGCCAACCTTTTCGTTCATCATAAATAAAGCCACAAATTTGGCATTCCCAAACACGCATAGCTGTTCCTCAAAAATAAGATAGAAAAATTCCGATAAAAATAATCATGCCAACATAATTATTATTTAAGAACGCTTTAAAACAAGCTGTTTTATTGCGATTGCGAATTAAACATTGCTGATAAATAAATAATCCAACAGCAATTAATAATGAACAATAAAAAATAACTGTTAATTGCTGCCAAACACCAACAATGATTAACATGATTAACATTAAAATTTGCATTAATGCCAAATTAAAACGGTCAAATGATCCAAATAAAATTGCCATTGATTTCACGCCAATTTTTAAATCATCTTCTTTATCCACCATGGCATACATAGTGTCATAAATCATCGACCACAAAATAACAATTGCATATAAAAACCAAGCAAGTACTGGAATAGTTTGTAATTCGGCAGCAAATGCCATTGGTACTGAAAAACCATAGGCTAAACCTAAAAATAATTGCGGCCAGTGAGTAAAGCGTTTAGTAAATGGATATAAAACTGCGAGAAATAAAGCAATAAACGCAAGTTGTATGGTTAAACGATTAAGAAAAAAAGTTAATGAAAATGCCAAAATTGCAAGAACGGTAAATATTATTAATGCTTCTTTTTTAGAAAGATGCTTATTTGCAAGCGGTCGATGTTTAGTACGTTCAACAAAACCATCAAAATCTTGATCGGCAAAATCATTGATGACACAACCTGCTGAACGCATGATCACAGCGCCTAAAATAAAAATAATCACATTTTTAATATCAGGTGCACCTTGCGCTGCAAGCCACAACGCCCACAGTGCTGGCCACATTAATAACCAAATTCCAATTGGACGATTGAGCCTTGTTATGGCTACATAATGTTTGAATTTTGCTGAGATCATTTGTTTCATGTTTAATAACGGTTTAATCATATGATGACGTCATCCCACGGAATGACGACGGAATATTTAACTAATTTTGCAATTTTTAATATCACGGAGTCCAGATGAAAACACGTTGTCAGTGGTGTGGAACCGATCCTTTATACGTTCAATATCATGATTGCGAATGGGGTGTACCTGTTTTTGATGATCAACAACTTTTTGAATTTTTAATTCTAGAGGGTATGCAAGCTGGTTTAAGCTGGATCACCATTTTAAGGAGGCGTGAACATTACCGAATAGCATTTGATAATTTCGATGCCGACAAAATAGCGCGTTATACCCCTAAAAAAATTGAAAAATTATTACAAAATGAAAATATCATTCGTAATCGTTTAAAAGTTGAGTCAATTGTAACGAATGCTCGTTGTTATTTAGATTTAAAACATCAAACTTCGTTAAGTAATTTTTTATGGCAATTTACTGACGGCAAAGTTATTGATTCTAATGTAAAAGAATTCAAGCACATTCCAACTGAAAGCATCCAATCGCAAAAAATGTCAAAAGAGCTTAAAAAGCTTGGTTTTAAGTTTGTAGGCAGCACCATTTGTTATGCCTTTATGCAAGCAGTTGGCATGGTGAATGATCATGTACAAGATTGTTTTAGGTATAAAGAAGTAAAAAATTTAAAATAACACTATCCCATACATAACAAATATTTTTCCTATACTAAAAAAATAAACTGTTATTTATGGGAGTTTGGTCATGCGCAAAGGAATGCAAATAATTTCTACTGTTTTTACTGTTCTTTTTATTTTCGCTTTAACCTCAAAAGCAAATACTCTTGAAGAAGTTCATTCAATTTCTCCAGAAGGTGAAAATAAAAAAACCAATACGCGCCTATTAGAATCAGGTTCAAAAATCATTCAAAATTTCGCGCCACTTAAGGGTTATGATGTTTATTTAACGGGTATTCACCCACTTAAAGATAATGCCAATCATCAAATGATCGCGTTTCATTATTGCAAACAAGTAAATGAAGATTTTATGCAATGTCTGTTATTTGATAGTGACGATAAAAATGCCAATTTAATTGGTGTTGAATACATCATCTCTGAAAAATTATTTAATCAATTGCAAAACCAAGAACAAAAATATTGGCATCCACATAATTATGAAATTCTTTCGGGCGAATTAGTTGCGCCACGCATTCCTAACGCTATTGAAATGCAATTAATGAAAAAGAAAATGAATAGTTATGGTAAAACCTGGCATGTTTGGATGACTGATCACGATGGTTTACCAGTTGGTCCTGCAAAATTAGCTTGGTCGTTAAATCATGATGGCGAAGCCAATCCAAATCTTTTAAAACAGCTTGAAATGAAATTAAACGTTGAGACCAAAGTTATACGTAAACAACGTCAAGGATTAATTGAATACGCTAAACCACAGTCAGGCGTCAATGCACTTTCAAAGCAATTTGATGGGCCAATTATGGCTATTCCTGGTGTGGTGGATAAAAATGAAATCAGGAATCAATAGCTTCATGCTTCTGTGGTTAACACGTGTTTTATTGCATCTAAAGTTTGTTTGATTTGTTTAATCGAACGCGGCAATACGAAAATAGTGTCATCACCTGCAACAGTACCTAAGATTTTTAAAGAATCGCGTTGGTAATCTAAAACCCGTGCAATCATTGATGCTGTACCTGGACTGGTATGAACAACTATGCTGGTTTCATTGAAATCATAACTAATGACTAAATCTTTTAATTTGGTAGATGCGGTTGGTGGAGCGGGTTCCTTAGGTAATCGATAAACAACTTGGCCTTTTTCATTTTTTGCTTTTACTGCATCTATTTTTCTAAGCCATCTAGACACTTTAGATTGATTAATTTCAAAACCGCGTTTTTCTAATGCTGAACAGATTTCTTCTTGCGTACCTACTGTTCCTTGCTGCAACAATTCTCGCAAAACCTGAGTTAAATCTTGCTCTTTCATATGGCCTCCAATTTCTTAATGCCCCTCACACAAAAGTACTTTGTTAAATAATTCACATTTTTACCTGTTCTGTCATCCCCGCGAAGGCGGGGATCCATTCCTAAAAAAACAATCGAAGCCTAATGTATGGATTCCCGCCTTCGCGGGAATAACAACTCGAATATTAATTCACTTATTGACAATAATTATGCAAGTGATAATTTATGCGCTCTACATGAAACTTTATGCAAATTATCTTATGACTACATTAAGCACAAAACATTTACATAGCGGTAGTGAATTAACTCCTACCGAAATTCTAGGGTTAATTAATGACGCTATGGTTTTAAAACAACAACGGCAACAAAACAATTTATTAGATGTATGTAAAAACAAACACCTTGCGATGTTATTTGATAAACCCTCGCTTCGGACTCGTTTTAGTTTTGCTGTAGCCATGACCGAATTAGGTGGTCATACCATTGAAAGCTTGTCACAAACGAGAAAACAAGAAAACCCTGAAGATTTAATTCAAGTTTTACAAGGTTATTGCCATGCTCTTTTAATTCGAACCTTTGATGATCAGTTTATTCAAAGATTAATTAATGCATCAAATATGCCCGTAATTAATGGTTTGTCTGATCATTGACCTTATAGATTCGTCAGACAATGAATAATCTTCATCCTTGCCAAATTTTGGCTGACATCATGACATTGAAAGAAAATTTTGGCGACTTGCAAGGTTTAACGCTGAGTTATATTGGTGATGGCAATAATATTTTGCATTCAATGTTATTAATGATGCCGCAATTAGGTATACAGATTCGTTATTGCTGTCCTCCAGATCGCGCGCCATTAGCTCAGATTGTGCAGCAAGCACTAGATAAAACGAATAAGCAGTTGATTCAACCATGCGATACACCAATTCAAGCCGTAAATGGTGCTGACGCTGTTTATACTGATGTTTGGAACAGTATGGGATTT
>CAZYCO010000007.1:0-1573 GCA_964645885.1 uncultured Gammaproteobacteria bacterium | reverse complement strand
TTGCCAATTTTCAAGTCAATGAAACTTTAATGACTTACGCTAAATCTAATTCTATTTTTATGCATTGCATGCCAATGCAACGTGGTGAAGAAGTTAGTATTAGTTTACCTGATCAACCTTATTCAAAAATTTTTCAACAAAGTGAAAACCGTTTACATGTACAAAAAGCTTTATTAATTGCGCTATTAAAAGGAGTAACCAAATGAACGTAAAAAAAGAAAAAATTGTATTAGCTTATTCTGGTGGCTTAGATACTTCTGTTGCGATTCGTTGGTTACAACAACAATATAATTATGATGTTATTGCTGTTTATGTTGATGTGGGCGAAAACAAAGACATACAACACATTCAGCAAAAAGCATTAAAAGTAGGCGCAATTCAATCTCATGTGGTCGATGCGAAAGAGAAATTTGCTAAAGATTTCTTGTTACCGGCATTAAGAGCAAATGCTTTATATGAAAATATTTATCCTTTAATTTCTGCATTATCTAGGCCCTTAATTGCACAACAACTAGTTGAAATTGCAATTCAACAAAATGCTACAGCAATCGCTCATGGTTGTACTGGTAAAGGTAATGATCAAGTTCGTTTTGATGTTGCATTCAAAACGCTAGCACCACATTTAAAAATTGTTGCACCACAACGGGAAGCGCCAATGGCACGTGAAGCTGCAATTGAATATGCAGCACAACACGATATTCCATTACCAATTAATCGCGATAATCCTTTTAGTATCGATCAAAATTTATGGGGACGATCATGTGAATGTGGTGTCTTAGAAGATCCTTGGTGTGAAGCACCAGAAGCAGCTTTTGCTTGGACCAATTCACTTGAAAATGCGCCACAGCAAGCAGATGAAATTATCATTCATTTTGAAAAAGGTATGCCAATCGCATTGAATGAAGAAAAATTATCTTTTGTTGAAATTATTAATCTTTTAAATGATTTGGCTGGTAAACATGGTGTTGGAAGAATCGACCACGTTGAAAATCGTTTGGTTGGTATTAAATCACGTGAAGTTTATGAAGCGCCTGCTGCTATGACTTTAATTAACGCACATAAAGCATTAGAAACATTAACCTTAACGCGTGATGTCATGCATTTTAAACCATTGATTGAACAAGCGTTTGCAAAATTAATCTACGAAGGTTTATGGTTTTCACCATTAAAACAAGCATTACTTTCTTTCATTGAAACAACTCAACAAGTTGTAACCGGTAGCGTTCGTTTAAAATTATGCAAAGGTAATATTTGGATCACTGGTCGCCAATCCGTACATTCACTTTATTCAAATGAACTTGCAACTTATCAAGCTCATGATGAATTTGATCATCAAGCAGCCGAAGGCTTTATTAAATTATGGGGCTTACCATCACAGTTATTTGCGGCGATTAACGAGAATAAAGAAAGAATATTTACTTCTTCTCTTGTGAGTACTGCTGATTAAGTGATGTAGGGTGGGCAAAGCGACTTATGTCGCGTGCCCACCAAAATTTTGAAAACAAAGGTGGGCACGACACTATGTGTCTTTGAAAAAAAAACAAAAAACAGAATATTTATTGTTCGAGGTCTT
>CAZYCO010000006.1:54427-57887 GCA_964645885.1 uncultured Gammaproteobacteria bacterium | reverse complement strand
CACCAAAGACGGTTAAAAAGAAATGGTGGGCACGCTTACGCTTTGCCCACCCTACAAGAAATTACTTGGTCTGATTTATATTCTTTGGATCAACTCGATATGTCGTTACCTGAAACCCATTCCAATTATCCCAAGCATCTTGTTGATTGTTGGGTAATCCTTTGTATTCCCAAGCGATGGTTGCAACCCAGTATTGCGTTTCTGTTGCACCGCTTGGCGTTACAGTCGTTGTAATGAAATCTACTTTCGCTAGATTTTGAGATTTCTGTTTGAACTCTCGAATTTCTTTTAAACCTTTTTTATCGATGAAAACAATGTCTTCTATTTTGACCGTACGAGTGCCTTTTTCTTTCAAGATATTAATTGGTGCATTTGGGTTACTGTTTGATTGTTCTGCTTCATACGTTTTTGCAATATGTGAATCACTTAATAACGTCACTAAGTTAAAGCGTTGATTGATGTCGCTACTAGAATAACTTTCACGACTTGTGATGTAACGCACAATGTCACTTTGCGTTTGGGCATCTGTTTCTGGCACATAAGGTGTGGGAGGCTTTGTCACCCACACTTCGCCTGTAATTGTATTTTGATGTACTACCATCGGAATAAATGTTTTGAGTGGCAATATGCAAATAAAAGCAGTTAACGATAAAGCTAATAGTGTTACTGTTATCAAGCAGGCTACAAACCAACGATTCGATTGAACATGCGCTTGTGCATAACGCTCATAAAACCATTCACGCGCTTCTTTGAAATAAGCATCTTGTGGTTTTTGCATCATTAACCTCTGTATGTTGGTAAGTTTGCAGGTTTATTGCTGAAGCTTTTTACAAGCTGCCCTTTCATTAAAGCAGCCGTGTTATCTAGATAATGCGATGCAGACGTTGTGAATCCATGCGCAATTGCACTTGCCATCCAAGTCGCTTTTTTAATTAAACCGATACAAATGAATGAATAAATTAAATACGTCACCACACTCATTAAATTCAATGTGTGAGCCGTAACTGCTTGTTGGGTATCAGTTGAAATAAGTTGAAGGAGTGTTAAACCGAGAGTAATTGCAGCAGTGATAAAAATTGGAATAAACGAGAAAATCACTAAATGTTTGAGCCAACCTTCGAAGATAAGGTTTTTTGTATATTGAAATAAGAAGAGGGGAATGATGACTGGTGCGAGCACCAAATAAATCGCTAATCCAAATTTCGCCACAATCAATTCAATTAACGCGAAACCAATCCATGTAATTAATAATCCTGCCATACAAATAGAAGATAGAAACGGTAATACATTTGATGTACTACCTTGCTCCCACGTTGCCTTAACGAAATAAAACCCATCATTTAATGCTTTTTGTAAACTTACATTTACACTTGTTGCATCCGTAACTGAATTATTTTGTAGAGTCGGTAAAAGCTCTGAGGCTATTTCATTTGGAACTTGTGTAAATACGTTATAGATGTAGCTCGAAAAATTTCCCCAATCCAAAGCAAACACTAAAATAAAACCAATTGTTAAAATTCGTTTACTCACTTCCCGAAGTGATATTGCAACGTACCCTTGTAACGATGCGTATCCCAAAATGATTACCGATAAAACAATGAGTGCTGTAATTGCTGGTGTAAAAGCTGCAGCTAAATTTTGATAACCTTGAAATACAAATTGATTGGTAATGCTATCAACTTGGCTTAGAAGGTTTGCAATGAAACCATTGTTATTCATTTATGGTTTTATTCTTCCGCGTACCATTCATTAACTTTTAAACGGTTTTTGCAGTGTGTGCCGTCGGCAGTGCAAGGTGCTTTAAGTGTTGTTGTTGCGCAGCCGGTGAGAAAAGTAAGTAATAAACAAGATAAGAAAAGCTTTTTCATATCATTCCCAAGTTGTTTGAATAATAAAAAGGTTGTCATCCCGGAAAATTCGAAGCATTTATCCGGGATCCAGTGCGATGTTAAATATTTCCTGGATCCCGGCTCGCGCGCTTTGCGCTTGGCCGGGATGACAGAGCATCACCACTCCAAAAACTTTGACTCATCACTCATGCCATTCACATGCTGTTGTGATTGGGTCGCAATCAATTGCGTTTGAATGGTTTGCTGTTTCAAAATTTCCAATTGAATAAATCCAAGTTCTGCTGCGATACGCGTATTTAAATCAATCGCGGCTTTTTCTTCTGGATGGTCTTCAAGTTTTTTAATCATGTTATGCAAGTTTGTAATGTGCTGATTGATATTGTCATAGCTGTAACTTGAGGTTGCTAATGCAGCGCGATTTAAATTTCTAGTTTGTTGGTAGTAGGTACGATTCAAATCTGTTTCTTGTAAGGTAGTACGAACTTGTGATGGTTCACGTGAAGGATAAAGTCTTTCATAAGTTTCTTGTGCTTGCATAAATGCAGCATTATTCCCATTTGTTTTTGACAATACATCTATCCATTTGTCATTCGACCATAAACGATTATCTAAATCAGTTTGGTTATTGAGTAAATTCCCATAACCATAATTACCATATAGGCTTCGTTGTAGTGTTTGCATGATGTTGGTTGAATTAATAATGGCTGATTGCAGTGCGCCTAAATTCGTTAGTTGTGGCAAATATTGTCCTTCAAGCTCATAAATTTTCTTTAACTCTTTATACACATCTTTGATACCAAATATGGCATGAGCAGGAATTGAGAGTTGAAACAGTAAGCAAAAGACAACAACAAATCGTAATTTCATGATGGTTGTCCCATGAAGTGTGACAGCCAATTATCATTAAACTTGTTTCGTAATTGTTCACATTCTTCTACTGTTTTTTGTGTGCCCGATAACACACGTAAATAATTTTCTAAACCTTGTAACGGGATACGTGCAATCGCTGATTCATGTCCTTGTTTGATTAAGAAATAACGCATCGATGGCTCAAGTGTTTTTATAATTTCATATTCGCGTTCAGTTAATTTAAAACTATGGATGTAATCATCTTTAGATGCTTTAGGATTGGCTAAAAATAACTGTGTGGCTGTTCCTTGTATCAATGCAGATGAGAGTTGCGATTTTGCAACTTTGTCTGGTAATTGCGTTGCAAAAAATATGAATGCATTTAATTTTCGCCAAGTGACTAAGTATTCATTTAATTTATCTATCCAAACGTCATGTTGTAAAAATTGCCAACCTTCATCTAAATACAAACCTGTTAATGTGCCATCAAGACAGTGTTGAATACGATGAAATAAATACATATTGATAGGTAGTAATTCGAGAGGTGCTTTATCGCTATTCAACCAATGCGTCATATCAAAGCCGATAGTTTGTGCATCTAGTGAAAGCATATCTTTATCATTATCAAATAAATAACCTTTATCACCATGACGCAAGTATCGCGATAACGCATCCATGCCAGAAAAATCCAACCGAAAGAAATGTGCGATGTTACTTAAATTACGTTGTTCTAACGGTAAGGTGTAATTACGTTCAACCAC
>CAZYCO010000006.1:25396-54417 GCA_964645885.1 uncultured Gammaproteobacteria bacterium | reverse complement strand
TTTGATTTAAATCATTTGCTGTTAACTTAATCGTTTCTGAACTGGATAAGACGTTTAAAAAATCTCTTAAAAATGCTTTGTTTTGAGCTGTATCTTCTAATTGAAATGGGTTCCAACCTGTTGGTTTGCCAGGTTCCAGTCGAAAATAGTTACCCTTCATGGCACGTACATAAATTTCACAACCGCAATTTCTATCGATAAAAAATGAGCGGGAATTGTATTTTTTGAGCATGGCATCAATTGCAGTCATGATAACGGTTTTACCTGCATTTGAAGGTCCAATTAAAATCGTGTGGCCTTTAGATAAATCATCTTTTCTGCCAGAGGCTTTTTCATGCAGATTAAAATAAAAAGGTGTTTTGCTTGGTGTTTCCATCAACATCAATGCATCACCTAAGTGGTTTTGGTTTTTATAGCCGGTGTAATAATTATGCATCGATGCAAAGGATGTGAAATTATAGTTACTAATCGGAGCAAGGCGCCTAATGTATTTAAAATTACCTGGTAGTTGTGCCCAAAACGCGCTTTCTAAATTAAGCGTTTCACGTACCACACTTAATTGTTTGTCTTGATAGCACTTTATAATCGTAGCAACTTTATCATCTAAATCGTTTTCATTTTCACCAAACACTAGGGTTGTATTGTGATGCAAGCCGTAACTCATTCGCTGACTTGCCACATCATCTTGCGCTTGATTCAATTCTCTTAATTGTGAAACCGCTTTATCATCCGTTGATTCAAAACGTTTTTGTAACGATGCAATTAATTTCAACGCATCGAAATTTGTCATCTGTAAAAAACTATGCGTTGAAATCATCTCACATGGCAGCGTTAACAAATTATTTAACAAACCTGCAACAGGTTTTGGCATATATGCTTTGATAGATAACAAAGCTGCAAAGCGATTATCTGAATGTGTGTGTCCTTGAAAATGAATCGTTTGGTAGCCAAAAAATAAACGTTTATTAGGAATGAAGCTCGCGATGTCTTGATAAGGATACGTGAAATCACGTGCTTTTCCGTTTATAAGCAATGAAAGAAATTTTAATATTTCAATTTTTAATAACTTAGGTGAGTAATCTGAAAGGGATTTTAATAATTGATGAATGGTCGTTTCAAATTGTTGGATATTTTTTTCTTCATCCAATTGAAACTTTTTATTTTTAATTGGGTTACGAAATAAAACAGTGAGATAAATATCATTTACAAATAATTGTGCATTTTGAAATTGGTGTTGATAGGCATTAGAGAAAGTTTGAGAGAAACCATCTGGATATTGATTATCAAGTGTTAAATTCTCTGGATGCCGATGAGCCGTCACATAAACTGCATACGAACTACCTAGACTTTGCAATAAGAAACTTAAATGTTGTTGTAGTTGTTTTATTTCATCTGAGCTTTTCGTTTCAAACGCAACACCTTGCATCTTGATGACTGAAACCAAATCACCATTTCGTGTCGCAACAATAGATGGCGTAACAAAATGAGAATAGGGGATATGTGTGGATGCTTTTGCTTCTCTATCGAATATCGAAAGCTTATCTAGTTTTTTCAAACGCAAATTGCCAAAAAAATTAGCTTGGGTCATAACTGTTGCATGTCCAAAGATTTCGATTGCGACACGTGAACGATAATTTGCCGAATAAAATTTCAAGAAAACGTTCATCGTATTTACACAATGCCACACCAGCAAGATGCGCAAATATCAATAATCCAGCAGTTAGAAAGATGTTTTTAGTAATCAAAAACAACATCATGCAAACAATTAAATTTAAAATAAAAAACGTTTGTGTCACACCCATTAGTGTTGGTACACGAGTCAATGCTACAAATAATGTATTGGAATTCTCTTGCACGATTAAACTACACCGCTTAGTAAGATTGATTTAGCAAAATAAGAGCCACCAATAATCAAACCTAAACCAATCAACACGAAAATGAGTTTCACTTTATCAATATGACCACTAATAAAGCTGTAACCAACAGCGATACAAACCAAAATCCCCATCGCAACAGCCAAAGGCCCTGATAACCAATCGCAAATGTTGTAGACGACAGTCGTTACAATATCGCCACTTGCAAATGCAAATTCAGGTAACAAAATCACAGTTGAAATTGCAGCCAATTGCGCAAAGCGATTGCGTTTAAATTTGTACATTGGAATTGTCCTATCAAGTTAAATAGAAGAATGAGCTTGTTGAGAAAGAATAATTTTTTCGTAAGATGATTTGTTTTTAATGCGTATTGCTTTTTGACCGGTTAAATGTTGCCAACGTTCTATAATAAAATCGCAATAATGAGGCTCAATTTCAATTAAATATGCACGACGTTGTTGTTGCTCACATGCAATCAAGGTACTGCCTGAGCCTGCAAACATATCCAATACAATGTCATTTTTTTGACTGCTGTTTTGTAAAATCTTTTCAATCAATGGAACAGGTTTAATTGTAGAGTGTGTTTTACTTTTTAATGGTCTTGGGAATTGCCAAACAGTTGATTGATTTCTACCACCAAACCAACGATCGCGTTGTTTCTTTAAATGACAATAAAACATGAGTTCATGCTGATATTTATAACGTGCCCAACTCAATACAAACTGATTTTTAATCCAAACAATTTGATTTCTAATTTTAAAGCCAGAAAATTCCAAAAGGTTTTGTACTTCACGTTGAAAGAATGCGGCATGACAAACATACATCGATGCCGTGCGTTTCATAAATACATGACAAGCTAAGAAGGTGCGCTCTAAGAAATGTTTATATTCATCAAGCGATAAATTGTCATGTAATAACGGTGATTTTTTAATACTGCGCCCTTGATAATTCACATTATAAGGTGGATCAAGAAACACCAAATCAGCGAACGCACCATTCAAAATCTTGTACAGGTTTTCTACTCTGGTACTGTCATCGCAAAGTAAGCGATGATCACCTAATAACCAAAGATCACCACGATTCGTAGTTATTTTTGAAGTCATTCGTTTATAAATAAAAAAAGCCTGAACGCATAACACGTTCAGGCTTAAAGGTTAGGGCAGAGCAAAAATAAAAAAGGTCTGTCAAATGTTCATCTGACAGACCTTGCACAAGTTTGAGAAATTTATAGCGTGATTGTTTTTACATGGCAAATTTTTAATAATTAAGAGATAAATGATCTGAAAGGATTTTCAAATTAATGTCTAATTCGAAGCGCACTAATTTCCGTTTAAGTGATTCTCCTGGGAAAACTGAAAAAGATGATTACCTTGAAGTAAAAAGTAAATTTGTTAATAAAATTTTTGACTTTATTCAAGATACCACTTTCGCTCCTCTTACAATAGCTATAACAGGCGAGTGGGGAATCGGTAAAACAACCGTGCTGAATTTATTGAGTGAAAAGCTAAAAGAAAATAAAAATAATGTATTAATTTTTTTTGAGCCATTAATAGAAGGTAAATTTGAAATTACAGACATGATAGAGCTATTTTATTTGAAGCTTTATCAATGTTTAAATGCAGAAAAAGGATTGAAGGACATAATTAAAAAATCGATCGTAAGTTTATTATTAATTTCGCGATGTAAAATAAGCGGAAGTCTTAATTTGCCAGGGGAAATACTCGGTGTTAGCGGTGCAGATGCTAAAGCAGATGTTGAATACGATTGGGGTAAAAATGTAGATGATTTATTAGAAGTTTGGAAAAACAATAAACCGAAAGAATTTTCAGAACAGGTTAAGAAGCTTAATGAAATTTTAGATGATAGCGAATATAAAATATATATATTTATTGACGAGATTGATCGTCTACCCGCTGGATATATTGTCAATTTTTTATTATTTTGCAGAATACTTGAATCATTTAACAAAATATTTTGTATTGTTGGTATTGATTACAAACAAGTAGTTACTAAACTATGTGCAGAATATTTTTTAAAAGAGTTTGATAGGAATTCTAACTATAATCTTGCTGTAAGCTACTTAGATAAATTATTTCAACTAAAATTTCATATACATCACAACACAGAAAAGAAATTTAATTTTGCAATACAATATTTAAATCAAATTGATACTCATAAGGTTTTGGCAAATTTTATTAGTCCTGATATATCTAAAGGCATTGATGAAAAATTCACAGAAATTATTAGATATCTTTCAACACCGCGCCAGATTAAAAAATGGATTCTGGCTATTAGAGCTAATTATAATATTCTTCGATATTCTCCTAATAAATTAGTTCTACTTGGATTATTAGCCGTTATTGTGAAACATCCAATTGTTTCAGACCAGCTGGCAAAAGAAATAAATTCATTATGTGCTAATAGAGATAATCAAGAAATATTTAGACAATTTTTTGATAATGAATTACCTACACTAGCTAAAGAAATTTCAGTTATAAATTTTGTAAATGATTATATAAAAGAAACTCCGACCTATCTTATCATACTGTTTTTTGAAGGATTTATTAAACCCGAGCATTTATCACTTTATAGTGATTTCTTTACTGCAAAAATTGATCAAGCAATTAATGTACTGTTAAATGACAATTTAGAAATTGTCAGAGGAGCATTTGATCTTGCTGAATCGCTTACTAAAAATTTCTTAGAAATAGAGAAAAGCCCTTCAATAGAATTGTTAAATAAACTTTGGATAAAAGAAGCAGAGCAACTAAATTTTATAAACCCTTATTTAACGATTGTAACTTTCGCTCTAGGAAAGTTGGCGGTGGAATACATTATTGAAAATGCTGTTTTGACTCTTTCCGAGCAATATATTCTTAAAATTCTTTCAGTATGCAATATTCAAAATATCGATGGTAGTTATAATTTAGCAAAATTCAAAAAACCTGAAAATTTTAATTTGAGTAATTATGGATTGAAATTTACAAAATGGAATTGAAATTCGTGATTTTAATCAAGAACTTCTAAAAAAAATTCTTAAACAATGGATTATCAAAGTAGAATACGAGTTTGCAAATCAAAAAGAAGAAACCATTTTAGAAAAAGATATTCTTAGTGTATTTTATCGCTATATCCAATTTAATTGTGTATTAGGAAATGTTGATGCCCAAGAAAAATTATCAAATTTTATTATAGAATTTTTAAATTCTAAAAAAATGGATAATAACTTAAAGAAGCGTTTGGTAGAGTTAATAACTGATGAATGCGCTAAATACATCAAAAAAGCAATTACTATTAAAAATCCTCTTGAAGTACTGTTTAATAGTAATAAAAAACTTATCACTACTATTGACGAACTTAACAAAAAAATAACTGGCATTCAGAATTTTGACAGTTTTCAAAAAGCAGCTCAAGCTACATAAGTAACGAGCAATTCTAAAATTCTAGAACATACATGTTTCTGCAAATAATTTACCAAACTCCGATAGAGAGTATTCATACGTAAATTTCATTCCAATTTGTGCTCCAGTTCCATCTTCAGCTCTAATAGGCTTTTGATCTGTATTTATAATAATTAGTTTTTCATTTTCGAGACGTTGAAGATATATATTGTAAAAATTTGGTACAGAAAGCTTATCAATAGGATATTCATTATATGTTTCTTGCCAATTTTTGAGCATAGATTTTGCTCTGTCTCTTTCTTTTGTGCCTTTCTGCTTGTAGCTTTTATGCTTTAAGTCAGAAAGTATAAGAGCTTCATCAGGAGAGAGTTGTTCAATAATGCTAACAAAAGCAGGATGTACATGAGGTTTTTTGGTTTTATCCATTGCACTAGCTAAAAGATTTGTGAATAGCTCATGTAAATAATGATTGTCTTTCAGGTACCAGGCTTTTTGGGTTGCAGAAACTAAAATAGCTTGATCTGGTTCTGTTATATTTTCTTTTGGAATTTTTCTAATGACTTTGTCTAAGAAATTTTGAAATCTATCTTGGCAGGCAGCACCGATTTGAAAAGGAAAAAGTGCCAATCTTACCGTTTTTACTATATCAGTAAGAATGTTACCAACTTCTTTTGCAGGAGGAGAAATAACATCTTTATACACTTCTGGTATCACTATAGCAGTCGCTTCTAATAAATCTTTTGCATCAATAGACATGAAAAAATCCTTTTAAATTTTTCTTAATAATATCAATCCATCGAATTACAGTCTATTTATACGACCCACCAACCACCAATGCGCCATATCAACATAATGCTTGAATTGCGTATGCGAAATACCAACGCGTTTTGATTTGATTCGCAAAGACCCTTGAGAAAAATAATGACAACGAATCACAGCCGCTAAAATTTCACTTTGCATCGACATTTCTTTAATTAGTTTTTCGATTTCTTCTGCTGCTTCGTTAACAGGCGATGGCTTTTCACCAGTCGCTTTAATCAATAAACCACCTTCACGCCAAATACGATGTTCAATAGAACGATTTGGATAGCCAATACCAACTAAATTACCACGACTAAACCATTCAGCCCATTGATGTAATCGTTCTTCGATGTATGCAATTGGATCATTGTTTTTGCAGGCCATAATTCATCAATGCCTCGTATTCATTTTTTAAAATTTCAATTTGCCATTTGAGATTTGAAACAGTACGGGGAAATCTATCTATATCTTCTTGTGTGCGTTGGCGATTTTCAGCGTTAAAAGTGCAACCTTTATTTCTTAGGGTTTCGTGTCCATCTGCAAATGCGTAGAGCAGCGCAATATTTTCTAGATGTAGATGAATTTGTTCTTTGATTTCAATTAAACGCTCTTGGATACGCTGTATTCTTGTTTCTATATTTGTCATTCGTTATTCGTCCTCAGATAAAACAGAAAGTAATTGCGTAGATGAAATTTCAGAATAATGTCGAAATGAATCTCGGCCTGATGCATAAACTTGTTTTGCGCGTTCTCTATTGCCTACAAGTGTTAATACATTGTTGTTATAACCAAGTGGCGCATTGTGTTGATCAGTAAGGCCATATAATTTTTTAGGGTGGTGTAACGGTGGCTGTAACACGTAACTTGCATAACGTTTCTCAAATTCACGTGCTCGAAAAGGAAGCTCGTTTTCATGTAATTGGCAGAGTTGTACCCATCCGCCCATTTCTTCAATTACGATGTGAATAATTGAATCATCGAATACCACACTTTTATAAGCGCCTATTTCGCAAATAGCGCGATTAACTAAACTCCATGCGCGTAGTGCTTGTGTTTCGCTATCACCGCGTAAGCAACGAACAACATCCGCAGGCTTTGGCATAAATTGCCCACTATCGGGTGACATGATGTGTCGTTCTAGTGCTGTTTTTACGTCTTGCAATGAGTAGCCATTCAATGCAGCCCAATAAATATCAAGCAATTGGCTTGATAGTTTCTTGCTATAAAGCTCTGAAACACCTGCAAGTAATGCAACAAATTTTGATTTTTCATTTGAGTTCATTTTGTTCTAACCATTCTTGTGCGATTGATTTGTTGTGTTCAAATAGATTTTGGGAAGATAAATTTTTAGTAACAGCCTGCGTTACACGATTTTGTTCTTTTGTAAGCCAACCAGTGATGTGTTTTAAAATTCCATTTCTAGTTTTACGTCGATTTGCATTTGCTAAATTCCATCCGCGAATATTTCGTAATGTTTGTACAACATCGACATTAGGGTAGAGCAATTGCCACTCTTCAATTTGCTTTGCAGTAATTTCAAATTCACTTCCGTTTTTTAATGGCAATAAAATAACAGGGTTATTTTCAACAACAGGCAAGGCGCAAGTTTGCGCCGCGCTAATATCCTGTTCTTGTTCCTTCTCCTGTTTCTGTTCCTGATCCTGTTCCTGGCTTCGAAGGGGCTTTGAAGATCCTTCCAAGGGGCTTTCACAATTATGAGTTTGATGTAGAAAAAATACGGCATGATATTTTTCAAAAAACATCGATAAAAATGAGAGAGTAGGTAGCGCATCGTAATTTTCTTGTATGGCTTTTATCCGATTGTCATTTGGTTTTAATGCATCACCAATTTGATATGACGCCATTTCATGTACCCAAACATATTCCATTGTTTGATCGTACGTGCAAAAACCAACTTCACAGAGGCTTTGAAGGGACTTCGAAGCCTCTTCGAAGGGGATACCTGTTTCATGTGCAATCAATGCAATAGGTAAGTAATAAACACCTAACATTGTAGCGTGTGGGCAAGTCATTAAATAAAGCGCAAGCAATTGTGATTCAATTCCAAGTGATTTAATTACTCGACCTGTTTGTCCGATCCAAAATTGAGGTGATACTTTTGCATAATCACGCATGAGTATTATTTATCCTTGCTCTGTTTGATTTTTAATTTTTCTAAAAAGCCTGCATGAGGGGCGAGTTCAAAGCGATTAACTAAACCATTAGTTAATTTCTCAATTGCAACAGCATATTCAAATGGAATACGTCGATCGCGATTGACCCATTTATTGATACGAAAAGGAGAAATATTTAACGCTTTAGCTAAAGCTTTTTGAGAACCAAAATATCGAATAGCAGTATGCAGCGCAGTATCATGCATAAATTTACAATCCCTTTTATTTTTGTGTGGATTAGAAATTCCTTTCCTTGCCATTCATGTATGTAACTTCCAATGTAGTTCATGAATGGTTCGCTCCTGCATATTTATGTAAAGATTGCGACTCTCATGGTGAAATAGTTTATCGAAAGGTAAGTAGACATTTGTCTCTATTTTTTGGATAGAAAGAATAGAAAAATAATCAAGAATTGACATTGATAGAGATTTTCTATGGAGAGTAATGTAACAAGGGATATATTGAAATTAAATTTTTTATGAAAAACTTGATAACATTTCACGTCATTAAAGTAATGGTTATAGGAAATAATTTTTATGCAAATTGCAGAGATTCTTTATAAATTTCGTAATTTTGATGAGAGAGCAATTTCAATGCTCGCAAATAATCAAATATATTTTTCAAATCCTTTAGATTTTAATGATCCTTTTGATTGCTTAGCTCAAGAGCATGTATTTGTTGAAATAAGACCAGAGTCTATCGAGCAATTAGCTTTAGCTCAGGGAATTCCACAAACAGCTATAAGCAGAGAAAAAACTATGATGCTTATAGAGGAATTTCACCGCACACCTCAAGTAATTCAAATACAAGAAGAGCAAAAAAAAGCACTTGAAGAGTATGTGGAGAGTTGTGGAGTGTTATCTTTAAGCGCTCGTAATGACTCTATTTTAATGTGGTCGCATTATGCAAGCTACCATAAAGGATTTTGCATTGGTTTTAAAAATAATCTTGGATTTAATGAAAAAGAAGTAATAGAGGTGAAATATTTAAGTGAGAGAAAAAATGACGCTATATATCAATATAACTCAATGCAGGGGCTTAGCACAGAAGAGAGACACCAAAAGATTTTTAGAGATTCTCTCCTTATAAAATATATTGATTGGCGGTATGAACAAGAATGGAGAATTATAAAAGATAATAAAGGAGTATATAGTTACCCTGATGAATGTATTGATAGAATTATTTTTGGAGCAAAAATGTCAGAAGAAAATAGGAAGACTATTCGTTGCATATTAAAAGATAAAAAAGTTAATTTTTTTGAAGCAATAAAAAGTAAAAAAGACTTTTCAATTGAAGTCATAAAATTATAAATGACGAAATTAACTTGAGTTAAGACACAATACATATTTATCAATAGAGAAATAATTAATATGGTATCGATAAACGTAATAATTTGTATTTCTACAGTGGTTACTGCTATTGCAACTGTTATTCTCGCAATTTATGCAAGAATAAATGCTAAGCTTACAAATGAAATAAGAAGCCAAGATGGGAATTTTAAAGAAGCTATACAGAATATGACAATAAATCATCATAAAGAATTAAGTGATTTATATCAAGCATTGGTTATTTCAACACTTATTAGTGGCAACTCAGATAGTTCAGTAGTTTATACTGCTATTACAACATTTAAGGGTCTATACACAGGAACAACAAAAATTTTTAATAAGTAAAATATGAGATAACATGTGACATAAATCTGGTTGTACATGTTTATTGTTTAATAAACATTGAGAAAAAGTTGTTTACATGAAATTGGAAGAATCGTAATGAAAATTTCTGAACTTGAATCAAAACTGAACGCAATTAAAAAAGAGTATGGTGACATTGAGATTGTGCTTGTATCTGGTAATTCTTCAGCAGATCGATGCATGCTAGCTGAGGTTACATCAGAAAAAGAAAGTAAGTATGATCTTTACCGAGTTATATTAAAGGGATGTAAATAACAACTAAATTATTTAAACAGCCAAGTTATTCAGCCCTAGTAAATTACACTCAAATAACCACTACTGTAATACATTTACAGCGATTTTCATTTTGCTAACGTCCCGCGAAGTGCTGATATTCACAGTGTTTTAACCAACTTAAAAAAACCGTGATGCCATTCGTAATTATGTGCTTTCTTTTGTCTCGTAACAGTTAGTTGACAACAACAGTTCAAAGTATACAAAAAATGTAGATTTTGAACTGTTGTTGTCAACTAAATTTATTTTAAAGCAGATGTATTTTTTTGAACCGAAACAGAAAGCAAATTAGTAACAAGTGAATCCGTATGCTCATAATTTGTGTCGTTTTTATGTTTTGAGATTCAGGTTAGTTTTTTTTCAAAATCCTTTTGTCATTTTTGTTTCTTTTATCTCACTTATAGCTTTTAAAGAAATTATTACACATGCTTTTGTAGTGATAAGAATCTTTGAAGTTATAAAAGAATTTTTTTCTATTTGTATTTCTACATACTCCTTTCTATAACTTATGAATATGAACACTTCTACCTAAGAAAAAGGAGCTCATATGAAGATTGAAAGGAATATAGAATTATTTAGAGGTTATAAAGAATTTGAAGGAGTAGGAGTAGCTTCGGTTATTGTTAAACCAGATCTCAAAAATATTTACAAGGCAGGTCATGAATTAATTATTACGTCAGATAACCAACCTAAATTTTCTTTTAAAGCGCGTTTGATTGATTCTAAGGAAGAGGTACATAAAGAATTACAAATTGCTTTAGGTTTATCTGTGAGTGCAGCAGAAATTACTGGAGAAGTCGAAGGCAAGTTTAATAAAACAACGACCAGTGAAAATTTAGTGAGTTATTATTTTATAGAAATAAGGCGAGAATGTTTTTCACAGAGCGCTAATTTTGCGAAAGACACAACAAGTAATTTTATTTCACCGCCCGTTGATTTAAGTACTCCAGAATTAAAAAAAGATTTTTATGATCGATATGGTAAAGGGCCAATATGTAAAATAGTTAAAGGCCAACTTCTAATTGCAGTTATTTCCTTACGAAAATCCATACAAAATAAAATAATAGAAGAGTCATTGGCATTTAAATTATCTGTTCCTATTGTTCAAAACACTACGATTGGTGCTTCTGGTAGCATTAGTAATATCGTGAAAAATTTACAGCAATTTAGTATTTATAATATATTCATCTCTTCAATTGGGATGGATGAAGATAATTTACCAAATAAAACAGTTGATAATGTTAGCACTTTAAAAGAAAAGTTAGAAAAATTCGTTACTGATTCAAAATCTGCCGCAAACATAGATCCTAAGCCTGTTACACCTCCTCCTGCACCATCTAAGTTCAGTAAGTTATTTGGTCCTTCTGCCAAAACACAAAAATTAAATGCTTTAGGCTCTGATGTTGCAATGATGAAAAGCCAATTAGATAAGGTAGACTCCAAAATTTCAGATAATAACGCTAAATCTACGAGTACTGCAGTAACACCTTCATTTGCACCTATATCATTTTCAGTTTGTTCTTATCGTGAATTATTTGGTCCTAAATTTGGAGGGGATGATTACGAAAATTTACTACGAGCTGTTAACCGCGCAATCAAATTTGCTGCAAAAATAACGCAGTGCAAAGAACGTGCGGCATTGTTCTTGAATCACTTAACTTATATTAAAAACAATGGTGAATCTTTTAAATTAAATCGAGCAAAAAAAATAGCTATTAAAGACATGGAAGATGATTTGTCTAAAATGGTTAATGAGTATTTAATACCAGCACTTAAAACTATAGAAAAAAATAAATTTGCATTTACAGATCAAAATTGGGATCAATTATGGTCTATGATTAAAATCATTGCTGATAATTTGGATCAAATTGACAGTCAACCCTTTCAAGCAATTCCTATTTTTAGGTTTAATGGCACTGTACCGGAACAGGGGGCCGCTCTTGTTAGTCCTCAGCCTATTAACTTTATTAATTTTTTAAAATCTTCATTTCATTTGGAAACTATACGCAGCAAATATACACCTAGCGGTAAAGATAAATTATTCAGATCGGAGCGTGTCAGTAAGTATTATAAATTAGAAGTTCCTATCGAAGCTGAAAAATTACATTTTGCAATTAATGAATTAACAAATGTAATGCCTCCAGTTGCTATCAATTTTCCTAATCCACTCCCACCTAACAAAAGATATTTAGATGATTTAACATTTCAGCTCATAAGGAAATATCCAATTCATGTTCAAGGAAAGCCTCAATCTAGTCGACTTTTGCATTCATACTTAAATCACCTTGCTGATCCTGTACCTTTAATTCCAGAGTTAACATCTTACATATTACGACGCTCAGAAGAAGCATTACCTCGAGTCGTTACAGCATTGTTAGGAAGTAAATATAATTTGGTGTACAACAAAGTTGCTATTCGTATTGTTAAACCTGTTACTCCTAGTGCAGGAGTTTATAGAAAATTTGAAATCAGCCTTTTTGTGCAAACCAGTCGCGAAGTAAAACCATTAGAATTTAAACAAGTATCACCGCAAGGTGAAGTTGATTTGAATGATTATAATTATCCGTACGAGCCAGATTTTAAAAGTGATCTCAATGAAACTCGTGGATTTGCAGGGAGGGGAAAAGATAAAAGTAATAAAGAGAACGAAAACTTAGCAGAAGATAAAGATCAGCCAGCAAAGAAGAATAAACCTGTACCATCTATAGGTACTAGTAAATCCACAGAAAAAACACCTATTCAATCTAACTCATTTGAAAAAATAAGAATTTCTACTCGCAATAAAAATGCTTCAGGTAATAATCTGAATTTATTAGAAAATGGCGCGAGTCCTTATTATTTGTACAGTATGCCAGATAGTATGCGTTTATTATTAGCTATTCGTAGATTAAAACTTAATTATATCGACTCACAAAATAAGCCGTATTCAGTAAAAGCAGTAGGAGAAGAATTCAGTGCTTATCGAGAAAATGCAGAACACGTTTTTATTCCCGATAGTTATGAATATGAAAATTTTAAACTTAGCTTTCTAGAAGATATTGATACGATTACGGGTCAGCTTAAGGTAGGTTCAGATGGAACATCTATCAGCAATAAAAATCAGCGTTGGTATCAACCTCCTGATTTACTTATTTTGACAGTGTTAGTAGCAGAAGAAATACACTGGCGAGTAATTCGAATTAAAATGGACTATCAACAAAATCAAATTCATATTTTGTGGGATGATCCATTTGGTCCGCAGCACTTTACTCAAGAATTGAAAGATTTCTTGTTACCTACTATTAAAGCAGGTTGTGAACAATTATTTCGTCAGTATCATCAAGAAGATTTTGTGTTAACTGATAAACAAATTATTCAAGAAGATAAGACTCTTCAGCAGCAAAGAGATGGTAATGGATCAGATTGCGGACCTATTAGTTTTTGTAACGTAGAAAGTTACATTGATAGAAAAGTATCTAATAATGCTTTTGCAACAGCTGATGATGCATCAAAACTCTATTTCATTCCTTCAAGCTCAGCGGAAAAAGAAAACCGTTCGAAAATAACAGAAGCTAGAAAAGAACATCGCAAACGTTATCAAGAAGTTGAGCAAGCAAGTAGTTTTCCTAAAGCTGCTCCAGCTAATCAACCATCTGCAGACAACTTAAAATTTTTCTCAAAAAAACCAGAAGCTAAAGAGATGGCTGAAAAGCCGGTAGAAGATAATGAAAATGTAGATGATAAAGAAAATAGCCAAACCAATGGGAAAAAATGATATAGCTATAATTTAATAATCTGCCTTGATTTCGCTATGCGATATCAAGGTTTTTGTTTTGAATCAAATTATTTATCAAAGTTATAACTTCGGTTGAAAAAAATTTTAAATTGTTTGCCAATCAAAAGAAGTGAAGACTTACATATTCAAGAGAAGAGAGCGCAATTAAGCGTATAATCTTTGCATTATCAGTTTCATAGAAATTAGCCTCTTTGATTTTCTTGGCGACTAACTTCAATACGCGATTGCAACCATTCATCTATTTCTGCTTCAACCCAGCCTACAGCTCTACCACCACATAAATTAATTGGTTTTGGAAATTCACCAGTAGCAATACGTGCATAAATTGTAGAACGCGAAAGGCCAGTGCGTGTTTCTACTTGCTTGCGTCTTAAAATTCTAAGCGAGTTTTGGATCTGTTTAGTCATATTGTGCTCCTTTTGGAATTAATCGGAGCACATTTTGAAAAGAACTATTTTTTGTTACGAGGTTTGGAATTAGGCGATTTTTTTTCCGGAAGATTTTTGCGCGTTTTTCTTTCCGTTTTTTCATTTGCATCTTGTGCAAAAAGTATTTCAAATCCTCTGTTACTAATAAGAAATTCTGCAAGTGGAGCAGTTGTTTTTCGTACTGTTTCTTCACCGCCTTCGCCTAGACGATAAATAGCATCTGCCATTACACGATTAGGAATATTTACACCTTTTTTAAGTTCCCAAATTTTTAAATCGAGATAAGGCAAAACACCTAATCGACACCATTCTTTGAAGGAGGGTAAACGAGAACGTTCCGTTGAATTAATTCGAGCACGTTGTTCTGCAAGAAATTGTTTGAAATGCTCAATAAGCGTAGCGTCAGGAAGTTCCAATTTAACATGTATTAAACCAGTATTTTCAAAGCTTTTATCTAACAATTCATAACAGGGTGTTTTCAAAAATGCTTTAGATATTTTTTTCTTTGGAATTTCACGCACATCTAATTCCATTACTTTTTTTGCTTTTTTATTAAGAAAAAATTTCAAGCTTATCATGTCATCTAGTGTTAAATGACGAACACCGGAAAACGTTGGAACTTCATCTTTTGATGAATCTATAGCATCTAAACCAAAGATTTCGCTAATTGCTTTACAACTATGAATATCACAAATAGGTTCATTGCGAATTGACTCAATCAATTTTTTAAAGTTGTCTGGATGCGCATCGAATAAATAAGCACGAAGGGATAATTGTTCAATCCATTGAACAGTATTGAGATTTCTTGCTTGATCATATTTTTCTAATTTGAACCAATCTGGTAGTTCTGAAAAATGTTTTATTTGTTTTGCCATAGATTTGACTTGTTAAACAGTCTCTAAAGTTGAGATCTTTGCACCATTTGCTAATTCGTCAAGATAATCAGCCCAATGCTGCATCATCTTTCTACGTTCTGGTAAATGTTCAGCGTAATTGTACGCAGCTCTTACATTATTTCGTTCTGCATGTGCAAGTTGTCTTTCAATTGCATCACGGTGCCATCCTTGTTCATTTAAAATAGTGCAAGCCATTGATCTAAAACCGTGTCCTGTCATTTCATCTTTTGTATAACCAAGTCGTCGTAATGCACCAAGCACTGTATTTTCAGACATGGGACGAATAGATGATTTAACACTTGGAAAAATATATTTACCATCTCCAGTGAGTGGATGTATTTCTTGTAAGATAGAAATTGCTTGTAATGAAAGTGGTACGATATGCGTTACACGCATTTTCATTTTTTCAGCAGGGATACGCCATTCAGCAGTTTCAAAATTTATTTCTGACCATTCTGCTCGACGTAATTCACCAGGACGAACAAAAACTAATGGTGCGAATTGCAGCGCACATTTTGTAATGACATTTCCTTGATATGATTTTATTGCGCGCAATAGTTCTGCAATTTCTTTTGGATTAGTAATAGAAGCAAGATGTCGTTTTTTAAATGGTTGTAACGCGCCGCGTAAATCATTTGAAATATCACGTTCAGCACGACCAGTTGCAATTGCGTAACGAAAAACTTGTCCGCAGTTTTGTAATGCGCGATGAGCAGTTTCAATTGCGCCTCTGTTTTCTATACGTCGTAATACGGCTAACAGTTCAGGTGCTTTGATTTCGTTAATAGGGCGGGAGCCAAGCCAAGGAAAAATATCTCTTTCTAATCGACGAAAAATTCGTTCGCCATGATCAGCTGTCCAAGTTGTTGAAAATTTTGCATACCATTCACGCGAGATCGCTTCGAAGCTATTTTCAGCAGCAAGGATTTTGGAACGCTTGTTGATTTGTTTAACCAGACCAGGGTCGGTGTTATTGGCTAGAAGCTTTCTGGCTTCATCGCGTTTTTCACGAGCAGCCGCCAAACTGACCTCATTGTAAACACCAAGTGCCAGTAATTTTTCTTTACCAGCGAAGCGGTATTTGAAGCGCCAATATTTTGAACCATTTGGAAGAACAGCTAAAAATAATCCTTTTTCGTCCGCAATCTTATAAGCCTTATCTTTGGGCTTGGCATTGCGAACTTTGACGTCCGTTAGAGCCATTGGGGGTATCTCATTTTTGTAATTGAAATGTACCCCAAGTTGTACCCCTAACAAGGTCAAGATTCAATATGTACTTAGTGGTATGGGCTGGAATTTAGATAATAAAAAACCCCGATATTATCGAGGTTTTAGGAATAAGTTGGAACTTAAAAGAACAATAATTGGTGGAGGCGGCGGGAATCGAACCCGCGTCCGCGAATCCTCTGCCTTCGGTTCTACATGCGTAGCCATGTCTTTAATTTAACTATCCAAGCTCCGACTGGCAGGAATTTAAATAGTGAGTCTGAAATTTTTTAATGGGCTAACGTCAGACACGCCATCCCACGAGTTTGTGAAAATTACCCCTGATCCAACATCCACAAACATACATCGGTCAGAGGTGCGAGCGGTTTAGGGCTCGCAGTGACGTGCAACTATTATTGCTTACGCAGCAACAGCTACAGCGTCGAAGTTGTCAGAGTTTGCAACTATATTTTTGTAACATGATTTACGAGGTGAGCTACGTCCTCGGCACGCTCCTCCGGTTTTGCAATCCACGTCGAAGCCGGGTCGCCCCCAAAGAGTGTTAGTCATAATTTAAAAGAACATGAATCCGTCAATGACGATTCGGTACATATACTATATATAAGTATAATAAATATGTGGATATCTAAATTAATTAATCAAGGCTTAACAACTAAATAATTTTTTTCTTTCAAATAACTCGAACATTGCTTGAACACCTTAAGTCTTTTTATTAGTATCCACTCTCTTTTATCAGACGCGGGGTGGAGCAGTCTGGCAGCTCGTCGGGCTCATAACCCGAAGGTCGTAGGTTCAAATCCTGCCCCCGCAACCAAAACTTTATAAATAACAATGATGGGCAATATGCCCATTTTTTGTTTGTGAAATAGGTAAAATTGGGTATTTGTAGTGGCTATTGATATTTCGTCCATCAATACATTTATAAAACCAGCCGTTATCGCGTTGGGATACGAGCTATGGGGTGTTGAATTCCTTCCAGGAAAAAAACACGCCGTATTACGTATTTATATAGACTCAGAAAGCGGTATCACAATTGATGATTGTGCAATCGCTACACGTCAAATCAGCGCAATTTTAGATGTTGAAGAATCTTTTACACTCCAAAATTATACACTTGAAGTGTCATCACCAGGTCTTGATCGACCCCTTTTTACGCTTGATCAATACAAGCGTTACATTGGATCTATAATTCATATCACGTTACAAGTCCCTAAACTTGGAAGACGTCATTTTAAAGGAACAATTCAACAAATTAACGGTGACATTATTGAATTAAATGTTGATAACGAAATTTTTTCTATAGCATTTAATGAAATCAAAAAGGCTAGATTGGAGCCCAAATTTTAAGTGAGGCAGCGGATATGAGTAAGAACAAGGAAATACTGTACGTCGCAGAAGCAGTATCCAATGAAAAGGGTGTTGCTAAAAACATCATTTTTAAAGCTATCGAAACCGCGCTAGAAATGGTTACTCGCAAACATCATCATAATAATGAAATTGATGTGCGTGTAACGATTGATCAAAAAACTGGTGACTACGATACATTTCGTCGCTGGGAAGTAATCGAAGATTTCGAACCAAATGATCCACCAGAAGAATATTTTCCAGATCGTCAAATTACACTTTCTGAAGCAAAAAAACGTAATCCAAATATCAAAGTTGGAATGTTTATTGAAGAACAAATGGAATCCGTTGAATTCGGTCGTATTGCGGCTCAGATGGCAAAACAAATTATTGTAAGAGAAGTTCGTTCTGCAGAACGTAACCGAGTTGCAGATACTTATCGTGAAATGATAGGCAGCATCATTACCGCAAATGTACGTAAAACAACACGCGATGCAATTATTCTTGATGTAAATAACAATATTGAATCTGTTTTATCACGTGAAGAAATTCTTCCTAAAGAAACTTTTCGTATCGGCGATCGTGTTCGTGCTTACTTATACGATGTAAAAACCGATGCTAAAGGGCCACAACTTTGTTTAAGTCGTACTCGCAAAGAGATGTTGGTTGACTTGTTCCGTATTGAAGTGCCAGAAATTAACGATGGCACTATTGAAATTAAAGCAGCAGCACGTGATCCTGGTTCACGCTCAAAAGTTGCAGTAAAAACAAATGATGGTCGTATTGATCCAGTTGGTGCATGTGTTGGTATGCGTGGTTCGCGTGTACAAGCAGTATCAAATGAATTAGGTGGCGAACGTATCGACATTATTTTATGGGATGATAATCCAGCACAATTAGTCATTAATGCAATGGCGCCAGCGCAAGTTGCTTCAATTGTTGTGGATGAAGATACTCATACAATGGATATCGCAGTTAAAGAAGAGCAATTATCACAAGCGATTGGTCGTAATGGACAAAATGTTCGCTTAGCAAGTGACTTAACAGGATGGAAGTTAAACGTGATGACTGAAAGTGAAGCAGCTACCAAAAGTGAAAAAGAATCTAAAAAACTTCTTCAAATGTTTGTTGATAATCTTGATATCGATGAAGATGTCGCAACAGTATTAATTCAAGAAGGTTTTTCTAATCTTGAAGAAGTTGCATATGTTCCACTTGAAGAATTAGTTGCTATTGAAGGCTTTGATGAAGAAATTGCAGCAGAATTACAAAATCGTGCACAAGACGCATTATTAACAAAAGCAATCGTAACTGAAGAAAAGTTAGGTGAATTTAAACCATCTGAAGATTTACTCGAAGTTGAAGGTATGACGCGTGAGTTAGCTTATTTATTAGCAAGTCACCATATTTTGACTAGAGAAGATCTAGCAGAACAAGCAATAGATGATTTATTAGAAATTGAAGGAATCGATGCGAAAACAGCTGGCGAATTAATTATGGCAGCTCGTGCGCATTGGTTTGCAGATGATGAAGAATAAGCTCCAGTAAGGGGATGTAATACAAATGGCAAAAGTAACTGTCAAACAATTCGCAGAAGAGATCCTAAAAATTCCAGTTAAACGTTTATTGGAACAACTAAACGACGCTGGAATGGATTTCACCGATGAAAATCAATTTGTGACAGACAAAGATAAGAAACAATTGCTTGCACATTTGCAAAAAAGCCATGGTAAAAAAATAACTATGACAAAAGATAAAGATATAGATGCAAAAGAAGCAGGCGATAAAAAAACAGTTTCATTGAAATCTAAAAAAACTGAAGCAACTAAAACAGAAAAAGAAGAAAACCAAAAAGTAGATGTTGCTGAAAAACCAAAGCGTATTACTTTGAAAAGTAGACGACGTGATACATTAACCGTTACAGGTACACAACAAGCAGAAAGCGCACGCGTTAGTGTAGAATTTCGTAAAAAACGACAAATTATTATTTCTGATAAAAAAGCAGAAAAAACTGCTGAAGTAGTAACGGAAGAAGTTACACCAACTGAACAACCTGCAGTAACAGAGACCCCAGTAGAAGCAGTATCAGAAAAAATAGAAGTTGCTGCTACATCGGAAGTAGAAAAACAACCAGCTCAAGCTGAAGAAATTTCTGCAAAACAAGCTGAGGAAGCGGCTAAGAAGGCAAAAAAACCAGCGATAAAAGAAAAAAGTCGTCATGAAGAAGAAGAGCATGATCGCGCTCTTGCTAAAAAGAAAAAACAACAACGTGCTGGTGGCAGTGGCCGTAGAAGTGGCTTTGAAGAAGGTTATTTTACGGGTATCGATTTAAATGAACTTTCAGAAGAAGAAATAGAAGAACGTACAGAAAGTTTCAGACGTCCTCATCATCGAAAACATCACAAAAGACATGAAACAGTTGAGCAACCTAAAAGACATGGTTTTGAAAAACCAGTTGCGCCAATGGTGCATGAAGTTGTCATTCCAATCACGATTACTGTTTCTGAATTAGCGCGACGTATGTCAATTAAAGCTGCAGAAGTAATAAAAGTGTTATTTCAAATGGGTGTAATGGCAACGATTAACCAAGTATTGGATCAAGATACTGCCGTACTTGTTGTAGAAGAAATGAAACACGTTGCAAAACCAGTTAAAGAAAATGTTTTAGAAGAAGAATTACTCGAAATTAAAACAAGTGGTGAAGCGTTACCACGACCACCAGTGGTTACTGTGATGGGACACGTGGATCACGGTAAAACATCATTACTTGATTACATTCGCCGAACTAAAGTAATTGCGACAGAAGCAGGTGGTATTACTCAACATATTGGTGCTTACCATGTGCAAACTGATCGCGGCGTAGTTACATTTTTAGATACACCAGGCCACGCTGCATTTACTGCAATGCGTGCACGCGGTGCTCAAATTACCGATATCGTTATTCTTGTTGTAGCTGCAGATGATGGCGTAATGCCACAAACTGTTGAAGCGATTCAACATGCAAAAGCAGCTAAAGTACCAATGATTGTTGCAATCAACAAAATGGATAAACCAGAAGCTGATCCAGAACGTATTAAAACTGAATTAACTCGTTATGAAGTTGTACCCGAAGATTGGGGTGGCGATGTCATGTTTGTACCTATTTCTGCGAAACGCGGCGATGGTATCGACAACTTACTCGAATCAGTTTTATTACAAGCTGATTTATTAGAATTAAAAGCAGTAAAAGATGGTATGGCACGAGGTGTCATTATTGAATCGCGCTTAGACAAAGGTCGCGGCCCAGTTGCATCCGTACTTGTACAGCAAGGCACATTGAGAAAAGGCGATGTGTTATTAAGCGGAAAAGAATATGGCCGTGTTCGTGCACTATTAGATGAAAATGGTTATCAAGTTTTAGAAGCAGGCCCATCTATTCCAGTAGAAGTTTTAGGATTATCTGGCGTACCAGCAGCAGGTGATGATGCATTTGTTGTTGCTGATGAACGCAAAGCCCGTGAACTTGCACTTTATCGTGAAGCAAAACAACGTGAATTGAAACTTGCGAAAGCACATGCTGGCGCGTCGCTTGAAGGTTTATTCGAACGTTTAGACGAAAGTAAAATCAATACGTTAAAAATTGTATTAAAAGCAGATGTACAAGGTTCTGTTGAAGCGTTACGTGATGCTTTAACTAAATTATCAACTGCTGAAGTGCGCGTTGAAATTGTTGCAAGTGGTGTGGGTGGTATTAACGAATCTGACGTTAACTTAGCGGTAGCATCACAAGCCATCATGATTGGTTTTAACGTTCGTGCTGATGCCACTGCTCGTAAGTTAGTACAACATCAAGGCGTAGATTTACGTTACTACAGCATTATTTACGATGCGATTGATGAAGTGAAAAAGGCCTTAGGTGGTATGTTGTCACCTGAATATAAAGAAAAGATTATCGGCCTTGCAGAAGTACGCGATGTATTCGTATCACCAAAATTGGGCGCAATTGCAGGTTGTATTGTGACTGAAGGTTTAGTCAAACGTAATAATCCAATTCGGGTATTACGTGAAAACGTCGTAATTTATGAAGGTGTACTTGAATCATTACGTCGTTTTAAAGATGACGTATCTGAAGTTCGTGCTGGTACCGAATGCGGTATTGGTGTGAAGAATTACAACGACGTAAAAGTTGGCGATCAAATTGAAGTATTTGAAAAAGTTGCTGTTGCAAGAGAACTATAATCATGCCAAGTAATTTTAAACGTACGGATCGAATTGCAGATGTCATGCAACGCGAACTTGCGGTATTGATACAACGCAAATTAAAAGATCCACGCTTACATAAATTTATTACAGTTTCTGCTGTGACCGTTACCTCTGATTTAGAGCACGCAAAAGTATATGTTAGTGTTCTCGATGAAGACGCTAACATTCCAGAAATCATGGAAGCGTTGCAACACGCAGCTGGATTTTTACGTTCAGAATTAGCACATCTTATGGATTTACGCCGCGTACCTGAACTTCATTTTGTTTACGATCAATCAATTCAAGAAGGACGAAAGTTATCTAATTTGATTGACCAAGCATTGAAGCGTGAATCGCATAATGAAGAAGATGACGATTCAGAAAAAAGATAAGTTCCTGTAGGGTGGGCAAAGAAGCGTAAGCTTAGTGCCCACCTTGTGCTTTGCCCACCCTACAAAAAATTTTAATTTATGTAATTAGATATGGCTTCTAAAAAAAACAACATTCCAATCGACGGTATTATTCTTTTAAACAAACCACTCCACTTAAGTTCCAATCAAGCGCTACAAAAAGTACGTCGTTTGTATTGCGCAAAAAAAGCAGGACATACAGGTAGTCTCGATCCACTTGCAACTGGTATGTTGCCAATTTGTTTTGGTGAAGCGACTAAATTTTCGCAATATTTATTTGATTCAGAAAAAGAATATCTAACGACAATTAAATTAGGGATCAAAACAACAACTTCTGATTCAGAAGGCGAAATAATAGAAACAAAACCAGTTCCAGTTTTATCTCAAGATTTGTTAATTGATGTATTAAAAAATTTTTCAGGTGAAATCACTCAAATTCCAACTATTTATTCAGCAATTAAACACCAAGGTAAACCACTTTATGAATGGGCGCGTAAAGGAGTTGATGTAGAAGTCAAATCTAGACAAATTACAATTCACGATTTGCAACTCATTTCATTTGATACTGATACCGTTACACTAAAAGTGCAATGCAGCAAAGGAACTTATATTCGAACTTTAGCGCAAGATATTGGCGAGCTATTACAATGTGGTGCTCATGTTATTTCATTACATCGTACTAAAGTTGGAATTTTCGATGAGCATGAAATGCTGTCACTAGAGACGTTACAACAAAAAAACATCGAAGATTTAGCGCAATTATTAATGCCAATGGATATTGCCTTAAAGCATTTTCCGAAAATTAATTTAGATAAAATAACAGCTAAACTTTTAATGCAAGGTCGAATAATTGAATATTCGCAACAACATGATCTAGTACCACAGTTAGTACGCGTATTTTGCGAACATCGTTTTTTAGGATTAGGAGAAATTAATCAACAGTGGATTACTCCTAAACGTATTGTGGCAATGGAAGCTTATGAAATGACAATGGACGAATTTCTCGCTTAATTCTTAATAATTACTTAATAAAATTAAGTTAAAGTATTGCCTTCTTAATAATCCAACTCATAGGTAGAGATATGAAAACTTATGTCAAAATTTTGCTTGATCCTTCGATAATGCTAAGCCATGAGCATTTTGTAAATTTACAAAATTATTTTAGTCCTAATGCGCTTTTTGTCGCACCAATCAGTTTAGAAGATTTTAACCAACAAAAAACTGGACGAAAAGGCAAAATTCACGAAGGCGGCGGTTTGGCAGAGGCTATTTTTCCTCGAGTAATACCCAAAAATAATTCGAATAATAATTCGAATAATAATGCGACAGTCTTAAGTAAATTTACTAATATTTTTGCACGTAAAGTTGCTAATAATAATAACAACACTAATTTTCATGATAACACTTCAATTTATGATACCGATGCAGTTTTTGATACTAATGCAATAGGTATTCCTACTAACTCTAAAGAAGGAAAGCGGATCACACCTTATGTAACCAAAGCAGCTTTTCAAATTGCAACTGATGAATTTAAGGATTTTATATTTATTCCATATGTTTTACAGAAAGGTCAATATGTTCCCGCATTTGGTACAGGGGCGGCGCGAGTAGATGAGTGTATAGATCAAACTATTCGTGAAGAATGTGCAAATTTAGAAGCTAGTTCAAATCAAACCTTAGAAATAATCTTAGATGCAGATCCAAAAAAAGTAATCAATTTTGTAAAAACAACCTGCTATTTATTTGATACCTTTTTTAAAGGAGAAAATGCTGATGATGATGCTTTTAGTAATTTAAAAATTACGTATTTTAAACTTAAAGATGCCCATAAAAATGAGATTCTTAATGATGAAGAATTTTTATTGCAACTTTTTAACACCGTGGAAGATACGCTTGCAGTATCAGACCAATATCCGTCTACTCACGCAATTTTAAACAATCTGCAAAATAAATTCATAACTCATCTAATGAAATATTACGAAATTACAAACATAGTAAATAATCGGAATACAGATAAGATACGTTTAGCCCAGCGAGTTGCTAGTTTTGCAAAAGTTAAACGCCGATTTTCTGAAATTAACGAAATAAATCTTAACTCAAATAAAAAAACACTCGTTCAAATTGCCATTTCAAATACAACAACATTAGATGAATTTTTGAAATTAAAAGAAGTATTTGGACCTAATGCACTATTTCTTGCACCAATACAAGATAATATAGATGACGTATTAAAAAATATGAATCGTCCTGATATAAACTGTATTGTTATTCCCTATATTTATGAAGGCTGGTCTAAAAAAGAAGCCTATAATTTAGGAGTGGAAAATCCTGCGCCAGCATCACCGAGATTGATCGAAAAAGTAGCTTTAATAAAGCAGGAAATAAAAAGAGAGATAAGCGTTTCTTTAACATCAAATCAAGATAAGCCAATTAATTTTGAAGGGCTTATGTTCGAATTGTTTGACGTTGCAATGGGAATGCGACATACACTTAATACTATTAAATCTGCTTTTAGTACTAATCCTACTGCTTCAAAAGCAATTCAAGAGATTATTAATATTACGAAACAAGATCCGAGAACAATCGGTTTTAAAGATGAAGAAGCGAATCAAGAATTGATCGTTAAATTAGAAATTGCTCTAAAATTGGCTAAAAAAGTAGAAGAATTACAACATAAAAAATCTACTAATAGTAATCTTAATGTTCAAACTACAGATAGCTACAATAAACCATCAAACTCAAATACTAGTGCGATTCCTAAATTAAACATTTATGCGAGATTGAAATTAACTGTAATAGCAACCCATCATCATTTTGTGAATTTACAATTTATTTTAGGTGAAGAAGCAGCTTCACTTGTTCCAATTAGTACTACTGATTTTGATTTATCCAGAAAAGATGAAATGGAAAAAGGTGGTTTGGCTGGTGCTATGTTGCCTCATGTTGTAGGAGGTACAAAAAATGCTCCTATTTACGATACTCGCACAATAGGAATACCTTCGAGTAGCTTCGATAGGAAAAAACCGTTAAGCGAAAAGTTATTGGATAGATCGTTTGAACAAATCGCAAATGAAAAAACAAAAACGTTAATCGTTCCCTATATCCCATCGAATGGTTCTTTTGTTCCTGCATTTGGTACAGGTAAAACAGGAGAAGGCTATAATCGGTTAAATGCGACACAAAAAACTTATTTGTCAAAGTATCTAAATAAGTTAGAACAAGATGCTGATATAACAGTGGATATCATTTTAAGTTCTGATCCAAATCAAGGAATTGATATTAAAAAAACAATAATGGAATCACTAAGTTATTTTCAGCAATCGCCACAATTTAAGCTAGCAGTTAGAAGAGCAGAGAGAAAATACCCTCAAGATGAAATAAAATTTATTGAAGAGATAATTAATTTTTTAAATCAATCAAAACAAACTTGCTTTCAAGGGGCTGAAGCTCAATGTGAACTAGGAGTAAATAAGTTAAATATTATTCTTGGTTGGGCTAGAAAAATAGCGTCTGTTAATTCGATGTTAAACAGTAACAGTAACAGTAACAGTAACAGTAACAGTAATACTTCGGGTGCTACTGTTGATTTGATTTCTTTTGATCAGAATGAGACGGTTGTTAACAATAATAACAACAATAACAATACTTCTTCTTTGTCTCTTTTGGATTTGCCAAATGTAGAGGTAAATGACGAAAAAGTATATTCAAAAAATAATAAAAATACCTTTCATCAACCAGTAGTTCAAAAGAACATTACAGATGAACCGCCATCTGAATTTATTTGTCCGATTTCTGATGAAATTATGACTGATCCTGTAGTATTAACGTTTATAGATCCAAAAGGTCGTAAATTTCAGAATACTTATGAAAGAGAAAGTATTGAAACATGGCTTAAGCAAAAATTAACTGATCCATTAACAAATTTACAAATAGTTAATTATAAAATAGAAGAAAATGAAGAATTAAAAGAACAAATAGAAGCTTATGTTCAGCAAAATAATAATAGTATAAAACCAAACATTTAAATAATTGTTGGCTTTGAAGCGGCAAAGATAATTTACTTTGTCGCTTCTCTATTATTTTTAGCAATAATTAATAATCTATTTTGCGTTAGCTTTACACCTTGTTCAGTAGAAAATTTCTCAATAGCTTGTTCAACATATTTTCGATCTTTTTCAAAATCAAAATTTCGAATAATAGGCGCGAATTTTAATAATTCGATTAAACCTTCATTACTGTAAAAGGTATGCCAATAACCTTCTCGAACTTCAACAGAGTTAAAAAATTTAGCAAATTTTTCTCGATGAAAATTGATATACTCTTCTCGAGTAAAATTACTAAATACACCTCTCAAACCAAATTGATCTTCACCAAATAATAATTTTAAATCTTTTTTATCTTCACATCCGACGCGTTCTAAAATGACGACACCATGCGGTTTTAATACTCTATGAATTTCTTCTGCATCCCAAGCGGCAATCATACTGGTAACGACATCAAAACTATTTTTAGTAAAGGGAAGATGTTCAGCGATTCCTTTTATTAATTTAATATTTTGATGATTTTGAACGTTGTTTTTTGCTTCTTTTAATAAAGTTAGATTAGGTTCTAAACCGTAAATCGTTTTGAAATATGATGCGAGCGGTACAAGTTTATAAGCAGTGCCACAACCAATATCGAGTAAAGATTCAAAACTATTTTTTGACATTGCAGCATTAACAATTTCGCTTGTTAAATCCCAAGGCCTTGGCGTATGTGGATCATCTTTGCCGCGCAGCAAAGATGATCCATATTTTGATTGATAATTAAATGAGTTTAAGTGAGTAAAATCTAAATTTTTCATTAGTTACCTTATATTGCCATTCCATATATTTTCTCTGCTGTATCATAAATTTCTTGTTGTTGATTTTCTTCATTTGTTTGTTGTTCTACGCGTTCGCGATGTTTTTGTCTTAGCTCTTGAAATCTTTGATTTAACACTCTTGAGCTTGTTGGATAAATTTTGTTTTGTACTTCATCATTAAAATCAAACATGCTTGCGTAAGCTTCTTGGCATTGTTTTTTAGGTTCTTTTTGCATCACTGTCATGTAATTGGAATAGGCTTCCCATAATAAATAATTTGCTTTAACTGTTGTTTCCATGTGGATAGGAGCAAACAGTACTGTACTGATTCCAGGCATATAAGCTGTATTGTGTGAAATCGCAGTTACTTGCAGTGGGCTTGATTCCACTAATTCTCGATAATAATGCTGTGCATTAGCAGTAGGAGCAAATTCGTCAGTAAAAGCATAAAAAAATGGATTATCGAGCGCACTTGGATTGTTTGCTGGTGTATCAAGGTTTGCGCATACAAATGAATTAGCTGTTAAAGGCGTAAATTCTAGAGGAAGCATATTAAAGCTCGTGTACTGATTAATTTGTAATTCACCTGATTCATATAAACCCTTAAAAATACTGGTAGGTGTATAACATTGAAAGCGTGGCTGATAATGTTCAGCAGCATCTAAAAATGTTTGCCACGCTTTTGCTTGCTCGCTTGCTACTGCTATTTTTCCAGATGTTTTTTGCCATTCCTGTTTTAAAGCAGGTAAAGACGCAACATCTTGACGCCACGCAGTAATAAATTGCGAATCATCACAAGGGAAAACATTATTGAGTTCATTGTTATTGGTTAATGCCAGTGCTGCACATTGTCCAAATTGTCTCATTATCGTGTTTGAACCATAGGTATCTCTCTCATTATAAATATGCATCATTCGTTGAGAGACTGAGAAATAACCGCCAGTTGCAGCTTTATTTTGTATGTAATAAACAGAAGATTGTTGGTAAGCCAATGGATGCAAGTCATGCAACATAATGCTGCTATCAGATAATAAACATATTTCTGCAGCTTGTTTCCCAACTGTAGAACTTGTTTCATAACTTGCTCTAATAGTTTGTTTTAAAATCTTATTTTTTTCATTTAGCGAAACATTTACATATTCAGGAATAATTTGTTCGTTAAATTTATCATAAACAACAGGTATAATTTTCATGTATTTATTGAAGTTTTGATGTGCAACAATTTTAGTTCTATCTAGCGCTTCATTAAACGATACATGAGTTAAATCACTATTTGATTTCTTATCAATTTGCATAGTAACGACGGTGCCTGCCAGTTCATTTGTCATTTCATTAATTTCTGCTTGTTGTTCAGGCGTTAACGTATCAGTATTTGGATTTAAACCTTGGCGACGTAGATAATTAAATAAAACTACACCGCTAATAATGAACAAACTTAAATAGATAAATTTAAAAATTTTAGCAGTAATATTTTCAGGATGTTGTGCAGGCACGTTTTGTTGTGGTTGCGGATTTCTTGGCTGGTTTTGTCTGTTCCGTTGTCTAATTTGTTGTTGTCCTGGTTGCATGATGTGCTCCTTGCAGAAAAATATATCCGTTTAATAAATATTAATCAGAATTTTTAAAATGCAAGGATTGGAATAGCAATGATATTTAGGATGAA
>CAZYCO010000006.1:15499-25386 GCA_964645885.1 uncultured Gammaproteobacteria bacterium | reverse complement strand
CAGTTGTAACTCAAAATGAATTTAAAAATTTTACGATTAATAAAAAATAATTGAGCTTTCAGGGTTGAACTTGTAATAGCTTTGATTAAGAATGGTTCCATATTTCAACACTTGAGTGATTTGCCATGAGCAGCTTAATAAAAATTAATTCTCAACAATGTACGCAAAACAGCTTATTTAAGCTATTTTCACTCATTTCTAATCATCATCACCATCATCATTCCTAGTCGATAATTTCTTAGACTTGGGAAGTTATCGTCAAACTTCCTGAGTTAAATAACCTGATTAATTAACCCCGGAAGGCAAAGTCTCCCGGGGTTTTTTGTTTTTGACATGTAGGTTGGGTTAAGGCAAAGCCGAAGCCCAACAAAGAAAAAAGAGGAATAACAATATGGATCGCAATCAACGTATACGCATCGCGTTACAAAAAAACGGTCGTTTGAGTGAGGACTCCTTTGATTTACTTGAACGCTCGGGTATTACTATTCGAAAGCAATCGCAGCAGTTGTTTAGGCACAGTCCGAATTTTCCACTGGATGCTTTATTTGTGCGAGATGACGATATTCCAAATTTAGTGGCAAGTGGACAATGTGATTACGGAATCGTTGGTACCAATGTTTTAGATGAGCTTGCATTTGAAAAAGAAAATAATTTTAGTTCAATCGAAAAAATTCAAGCGCTGGATTTTGGTGCTTGTAAATTAGTGTTAGCAGTACCAGAAAATTTTAGTAAAGATAATTTAAATAATTTGCGTATCGCAACTTCGTATCCAAATTTACTCAAACAATATCTAGAAAAAAATAATATCAATGCAGAAATTATTGTATTACAGGGCTCAGTTGAAATTGCACCACGTCTTGGTATTGCAGATGCAATATGTGATTTAGTTGCAACTGGCACCACACTCGAAGCGAATCATCTGAAATTATTTTCAATTGTTTATCAAAGCCAAGCCTATTTAATTAAAAATGCTTCTACCATTACTGCGCAAAAACAATTTGTTGCTGAATCATTTGAAAAGCGAATTGAAAGCGTACTGCACGCCAAAGAAAGCAAATACATCATGTTACATGCTGAAAGAAACAATTTAACCGATATTGTTGCATTGTTACCAGGTGCGGAACACCCAACAATTTTACCACTCGAAGGATCAACTGAAAAAATAGCTATACATGCAGTGTGTAGAGAAACTATTTTTTGGGAAACATTAGAACAATTGAAAAAAGTTGGCGCCAGTTCAATTTTAGTTTTACCAATTGAAAAAATGATGAGGTAACAAATATGCAACGTATCATTTGGAAAGATATTGCAAAGCAACAGCGAAAAAAATATTTAAAACGTTTATCTCAACCTTTAAATAAAAATATTTTTTCCGACGTACAACTTATTGTTGATGAAGTAAAAAATAAAGGTGATGACGCTGTTATTGCTTACACATCTAAATTTGATGGTGTTTTAATTTCTGATTTAAAAGTGTCTCAACAAGAATTTATAGAAGCTGAAAAAAGTTTGCCCGAAAAAAATAAGCGAGCAATTAAAATAGCATTTGAAAATATTAAAAAATTTCACAGCAAGGTTTCATCTCAGACTAAAGTTGAAACTATGCCTGGCGTCATATGTGAGAAAGTTTATAAACCGATTGAGAGTGTTGGTTTATATGTCCCAGGCGGTACAGCGCCGTTGCCATCAACGGTTTTAATGTTAGCGATTCCTGCAAAAATAGCAGGATGTAAAAATATCATTCTATGCACGCCGCCTAGAAAAGATGGTTCCATCGATCCCCATATTTTATTTGCTGCCAAACTTTGTGAAGTTGATGTTGTTTATAAAATAGGCGGCGCACAATCAATTGCAGCAATGGCTTATGGCACGTCACAAGTTACAAAAGTAGATAAAATTTTTGGCCCTGGAAATAAATGGGTGACGGCAGCCAAAATGTTAGTGGCAAATGATAGTGATGGTGCTGCAATTGATATGCCGGCTGGGCCATCAGAAGTAATGGTAATTGCTGATGAGTATGCAAATTCAAAATTTATTGCAGCAGATTTATTGGCGCAAGCTGAACATGATATTGATGCTGAAGTTACATTAGTCACTCATTCAGAAACGTTATGTTCAGAAGTTGAAGTTGAAATAAAAAAACTAACTCAAACATTATCTAGAAAAAATATTATTGAACAATCACTACAAAAAAGCCGCTGTTTTATTGTAGAAAATATCAATGACGCAATTGAAATTGCTAATTGCTATGCACCAGAACATCTTATTATTCAAACACAACAGCCTGCTGAGATTGCAAATCAAATATCAACCAGTGGTTCAGTATTTGTAGGCGCATTTGCACCTGAAAGCGTTGGCGATTATGCAAGTGGTACCAATCATGTATTACCAACACAAGGTTATGCTCGTTCTTATAGCGGAATATCAGTGCAAAGTTTCCTGCGCCACATGACGTTACAAACCTTAACTCGCGAAGGTTTAAATAATTTAGCTGACACTGTTATGACATTAGCTGAAATCGAAGGGCTTGATGCACATCGTTTAGCTGTAGCTGTGAGGATAGAACCATGAGTTGGATTAATAAATTAGCTCGTCCAGAAATAGTTGAATTAAAAGCGTATGAATCGGCTAGAAGTTTAGTGACAAATGGTAATCATTTTTTAGATGCCAATGAAAATCCATTTGATGATCAAAATTATTTTAATCGTTATCCCAAACAGCAACCAGATGAATTGTTATCTGCTTTTGAAAATTTATATCAAGTAAATAAAAATAATTTATTAATAACAAGGGGAAGTGATGAAGCGATTGATATTTTGATTCGAACATTTTGTAGCGCATATCAAGATCAAATTTTAATTTGTCCACCTACATATGGTATGTATGAAATATCAGCGCAAATTCAAGGTGTTGGTTGTAATAAAATACCTTTAAAAGCAGAATATTTTGAACTGGATGTAAATGCAATTATCAATGCTTGGCAGCCAAATACAAAATTGATTTTTTTATGCTCGCCTAATAATCCAACAGGAAATTTATTGAATAAACATGATATTTTTACTTTATGTAAAACATTAGAACAAAAAGCTTTAATTGTAGTTGATGAAGCATATATAGAATTTTCTTCGCAAAAAAGTTTATGCCATGACATAGAGCAATTTTCAAATTTAATTGTATTGCGAACTTTATCTAAAGCTTATGGTTTAGCTGGTATCCGATGCGGTGCAATAATTGCAAATGATGACATTATCCAATTATTAAAAAAGGTATTGGCACCTTATCCAATTTCAAAAGCAATTATTGAAATTGTGTTAAATGTTTTAACTGGAAATTCTATAGTTGGAAAACAACAAGAAATTAAATTGATTCAATTTGAACGCGATAAATTAATTCAATATGTTCAAGATAAAAAAGGCAAGCATATTATTTTTAATAGCGAAGCTAATTTTTTATTAGTAAAAACTGAGCGATATCAACAAATTTACAATCAAGCATTAGATAAAGGAATAGTACTACGAATCCGAGAACCCAATGCGATTCGCATTAGTGTAGGTACGCCTGCACAAAATCAATTATTGATGGAGATATTAGAACATGCGCTATAAAAAATATTTATTTATTGATAGAGATGGCACATTAATAGAAGAGCCTGAAGATTTTCAAATCGATTGCATTTCAAAATTTAAATTATTACCGAATGTCATTCCATCATTATTAGTATTAAAAAATGCAGGATTTAATTTTGTAATGGTTAGCAATCAAGATGGGTTAGGTACAACATCATTTCCACTGCAACAATTTCAGCAAGTGCATAACTTAATGCTTGATATTTTTAGATCTCAAAATATTGAATTTGAAGACATAAAAATTTGTCCGCATTTTCAACATGAGGGTTGTTTTTGTCGCAAACCTAATATAGGCCTGTTGGTTGATTATTTAAAAAATGATCAAATTGATTTTGAACGGTCGTATGTTATTGGTGACAGACAAACCGATTTAGAATTAGCTAAAAATATGGCAATAAAAGGCATATTAATTTCCAAAGAAAATAACTGGAACATGATTGTTAATCATTTACTGCAACAGCAACGTATCGCCACAGTTAATAGACGTACCAATGAAACTGAAATAACAGCGACTATAAATTTAGATCAAACTGATTCAATCAAAATTAAAACTGGTATTCAATTCTTTGATCATATGTTGGAACAATTAGCAAAACATGGTGGTTTTTCATTGCAGTTAACTGCAACTGGTGATTTGCATATTGATGATCATCATTTAATTGAAGATGTTGCAATTGTGATAGGTGAAGCTTTGAAGAAAGCACTTGGTGAAAAAAGAGGTTTGCAACGTTATGGTTTTTTATTACCAATGGATGAAGCATTAACTCAAGTTGCGATTGATTTATCAGGCCGAAGTTTTTGTCGATTTAATGCCAATTTTTCACGTGAAAAAATTAATGATTTCTCAACTGAAATGCTAAAACACTTTTTTAACTCATTTGCTAGTTCCTTATTAGCAGCTATCCACATTGATGCTAAAGGAGAGAACGATCATCACATTGCCGAAAGTATATTTAAAGCAGTAGGGCGCGCGTTACGGATGGCGTTACAAGTTGTTGATAACAATATTCCATCGACAAAAGGTGTTTTATGATTGTAATTGTTAATACTGGCGTTGCTAATTTATCTTCAGTTCAATTTGCATTTGAGCGTTTAGGTGCAAAGACAATGATTACTACCGATAAAAATATGATTGAAAATGCATCGCATGTAATTTTGCCGGGAGTGGGTACCGCTCATATCGCAATGCAAAACTTAGAACAATATGAATTGATCAATTGTATTCAAAACTTAACTCAACCGGTGTTAGGTATTTGTTTAGGTATGCAATTGCAATATCAATTTTCTGAAGAAGGAAATGTTAAATGTTTGTCATTATTAAAAAATGAAATTAAGAAAATTCCCGATAAAAAAGATATCACTATTCCGCATATGGGCTGGAACCAAATCACCATGCAAAAAACTTCACCTTTATTAAAAAATATACCAAATCAAGCTTATGTTTATTTCGTACATAGTTATGCAGATTTTTCTTGCGGTGAACATTGTATTGCAACTACAACGCATGGCGAACAATTTGCAGCTGTTATTCAACACAATAATTTTTATGGTACGCAATTTCATCCGGAGCGATCTGGCAAAATAGGCGAAATTATTTTGAAAAACTTTATGGAATTAAAATAATGAAAATATACCCAGCAATCGATTTAAAAAATAACCAGTGTGTACGTTTATATCAGGGTGATTTTGAAAAGATAACGCACTATCAAGTACGAGCTGTAGAAGTTGCAAAACAATATGAGCAAAGTGGTTCTCAATATTTACATATTGTTGATTTAGATGCTGCAAAACAAGGTGCATCGAATCACGCTGAATTAATTAAAGAAATTTTAACTACTACTAAATTAAGTGTCCAAGTTGGTGGTGGCATCCGAGAGCAAGATCAATTAGATCAATTATTTTCATTAGGCGTAAGCCAAGTTGTTATTGGTAGCAAAGCAGTAAACGAACCTGAAATTGTTAAAGCTTGGATTAAAAATTATGGCGCTGAAAAATTTGTACTAGCAGTTGATTTTATTTTTGATCAACAAAACCAAGCAAAAATTGCAACGCATGGTTGGCAACAATCTTCCAATTATACCGTTGAACAATTTATTGAAGAGTTTTTAACAGTAAATTTAAAAACTATTTTATGTACTGATATTTCTAGGGATGGAACCTTTCAAGGCCCTAACTGTAAATTTTATTGTCATTTAAAAAAGTTATTTCCAACTATAGAAATACAAGCTTCTGGTGGTGTAGCAAGTCTCAATGATTTACAACAATTAAAACAAAATAATATTGATGCAGTCATTATTGGAAGAGCATTGTATGAAGGGAAGTTTAAATTAGAAGAGGCGTTGAATATGTCTTGTCATGCCAGCGAAGGCTGGCATCCAGAAAAGAATTAAAAAGTAACTGGATGCCAGCTACAGTTTACCCTCGCGTAGGCGGGAGCTGACATGACAGAAAAAGCGTGCCAACAATAAAAAATAATGGAGTTTTCATGTTAGCCAAACGAATTATTGCATGTTTAGATGTACGTGATGGTGTGGTAGTGAAAGGCGTTGAATTCAAAAACCACACTATCGTAGGAGACATCATTAAACTTGCCGAACACTATAATCAACAAGAAGTTGATGAATTAGTTTTTTACGACATCACTGCAAGTTGTGATCAAAAAACAGTTGCAGCAAATTGGATCAGCGAAATAGCTAAAAAGATTAATATTCCTTTTTGTGTAGCAGGTGGAATTGATAGTGTTGAAAAAGCGAGCCGCGTTTTAGCTGCAGGTGCAGATAAAATTTCAATTAATTCTCCAGCTTTAGCCAATCCATCATTAATTAATGACTTAGTCAATGCATTTGGTAGTCAATGCATTGTTGTTGGTGTTGATAGTCGTTTTGAAAATAATGATTACTATGTTTATCAATATACAGGTCGAGAAAGTAGCCAACAATTTACTAAACGTAAAACATTAGATTGGATTTTAGAAGTAACGGATCGCGGCGCAGGCGAAATCGTTTTAAATTGCATGAATCAAGATGGTAAACGAGATGGCTACGATATTGAGCAATTAAAAAAAGTACGAGAAAAAATTAATATTCCATTGATTGCATCTGGTGGAGCAGGTAACCAACAGCATTTTTACCAAGTTTTTAATGAAGCAAACGTTGACGGTGCCCTTGCAGCTAGTGTCTTTCATAACAATATTGTTTCTATACCTGAATTAAAAAAATTTCTACAACAACAAAATATAGTGGTGCGTTTATGAATGAATTAATTAATAAAATTGATTGGCAAAAAACAGCTAATCTAGTACCAGCGATTATTCAACATTATCAAACAAAGCAAATTTTGATGTTGGGTTATATGAATCAAGAAGCATTAGAACAAACCATTGCAACTCAAACTGTACATTTTTTTAGCCGTTCTAAAAATAGAATATGGCAAAAAGGTGAAACCTCAGGACATTTTTTAAATTTAAAAGATATTAAAATTGATTGTGATAACGATACGCTATTGGTTCAAGCTGAGCCTATTGGCGTTACTTGTCACTTAGGTAATGAAACATGTTTTAAAGATGATGAAAAAAATAAATTAAATTTTATTTATGAATTGGAGCAGTTAATCGAATCACGAAAAACAAGTAAAAAAGAAAACTCTTATGTTGCTCAATTATTTGCTTCTGGCCAAAAACGTATTGCCCAAAAAGTAGGAGAGGAAGGAGTAGAAGTTGCTCTAGCTGCAATGACAGAAAATAAGCAAGAATTGATAAGTGAGTCAGCTGATCTGTTATTTCATTTATTGATTTTACTAAGAGCAAATCATTTATCGTTTGAATTGGTTTTGCAGGAGTTAAAAAATAGAAAAAAATAAAACTCATTAGAGATTCTTTAAGAATATATTAAGGAAATACGCTTATAATCATAATCTTTTAATAAAGTATTACATCAATATGTTAAAAGAAGCTGATTTACAATATCAATTTACTGGTGATTTAGATGAACTAGTTAATCGATTAGCAAAAGTTAGAATAGTAAGTGATAAAGAGGAATTTCAAAGAAAATTTAGTGAAATTATTCAGCAATCTAAGCTAATCTTTGAATCTGCACCAATAGTTGAAGGAAATACAGTTCTTATACGTTCAGGAAAGTTGCACGAACAAATCAGATGGGCAGCAAATTTATATCTTCTTTTTAAAGCAAGAAAAGAAGATTTCTATGATGCATCCGAAGGTTTAAGTGAAATTTGGGAATTATTTTTCACACGTATATTAGAGCATGCAAATTTCTTTCTCCAACCTTCGTTGTTAGTGACGTTTATCTTTAATACAGGTAAACCAATCAGAGCATACTTATTACCTGCAAAAGGCGGTCGCTCTTCTTCAAAGCAAGTATTACCAGCATGGACAGCCAAAGCAGAACGCGCTTTAAAAAGAGCAATTCAAGAGTTATCCAATTTTCCAGTTGATGAACTAAAAGCTTGGGATGTTGAAAATTTACTATACGGAATCAAAGGATATGCTGATGTAGGAATACTTAAAAATTTAAGTGAAGAAGAAAGCGCTTATCTAAAAAATTTAGTAATTTATTTGCTTAATTCAAAATCAACTAATTCTCTGGATTATGCAAAAACTTTAACAGCATTGGGTTGGCTTGTTGAACGTGATGTTATTTCAAATACATTCTTCAAATTAGAAAATCAGGAGCATTTTCACACTGATAATATAGCTAAAGAATTATTTTCTAATTTCATGGTTTGCTTTAGCGTAAATTTTGAATTTGAAAAAAATAAAAATCAAAACTTGTTTGCAGATTGTATTGAGGCACTGGGATTATGCGCTCTAAAAAATTGTTTTGATTGTTTAGAGCCGCATATTCAAAAAGAAATTAATATCGCTTTAGCTACTTATGAAAATGAAAATCATGATTCTACTGTCATCATTATTGCTAAATTGTTTTTAGGACTTGGCACTATTGTAGAAAATAAAATAGGCTTAGATTTAACAGCAGCCAATAAATTAATTTTAAAAGGCTTACTATCAAAATTTTTATCTTTACTTGACCGGCTCCCTAAAAATAGCGCCGGGTTTTATGAAAAAAGTGTAGTAGCAAGAGAAATTGTCAACTTAACGACTGGGTTGTGCTATTTAAGGAATGCTTCAGTACTAATTACTGATAGTAAAACAGCAAAAGTCATTGAACATATTATTCAGCGTTTTCAGTTTACAAAGTATTCAGTCAAGCAAGCACAAATCATTTCTAAAAATTTTGGCAAATTCCTTACAACTCACACTTTTAAAGAAGAAAATTTAGAACAAGAAACAAAACAATTAATTCAAAAATTATTAGATACCTCTTTTAGCCAATCAGAATCAATTGAAGGCATAACACTATCAATACAAGCTGCAATTAGAACTCAAAAATCTGGCTTCGTATTAGAAGGAAAAATTGTTAACGATATTGAAAGTTTATTACCAAAAATAAAGAAAATACTCTTATCTAGAGGAGAAGATAATGAAGAAAATATACCGATTCTGCTAAAAGTTATTTTTAGTGCATTCAACAGTTTTGTTAGTAAAGGAAAAGTTACTGAATTAAATCCTGAAGTCTTATCATTTTTAGAATTTTTAATACAAAATTATTTTATTAAAAATAATAATAATCTTTTTGTTGCATCTAACATCATTTTCGATGTTGGCATAATGATAAAATTTGAAGCCATCACTACTTTATCTATATTAACAATTCAAACCTTAATCGAAGCGATTAAAAAAATAGCTGATTTAAATTTAAAAAAAGCAGTAATTGGAAGTATTTTTCATGGCGTTAAATATTTATTTAAATCTGGAATGATTACTCGTATTGATCATAATTTTGTTTTGGCAATTCAATCGCTTCTTAATCAATTTCATTGCAAATATATTTTAGATAAATTAGTTGAAGCTGAAGAATATAAAGAAAATTTTGAAATCAAAATTCCTGAGGCTGAATTAATTAGTAGAGTTATCGATACTATTGGTATAATCGTTTCTTATGCAAAAATACATAGCTTGAAGAAACCAGCCAGAGAATCAATTGTTGAATTGTATAGTGAGTTAAATTCATTAGATTGCCAATTAATTGATTTGGTAAAAGCTTTAAGTGGTGTTAGTGAATTATTGGATTTTGAAATACTGTCTCTTGAAAATAATTCAAGATTATTATTTTTATTGGAAAATAATATTTTTAAATTTTTCAATCAAAATAAATCTGATTATGCGCTTTGTGCAAAAGTTAT
>CAZYCO010000006.1:2177-15481 GCA_964645885.1 uncultured Gammaproteobacteria bacterium | reverse complement strand
TTCAAAGGCGTTATCAAGAGTTGAGCAACCAATTGCGTTTAGTCAAAATACTCTTCAGGTAATTGAATTTTTATTTCAAAGCATAAGATTGAGTGAAAAAAATAAATTTGAAATAGATGATATCATTAATGTTTTTTATGCAATGGCTAGACTGTTAAATCAGGGGATATTAAGCAAATTAGATAAAAAATCTAATCTAACATGCACTTATTTATTAGAAATATTATTAGATTTAATTAATAAAAATGATTTTAGAGGAAAAGAAGTTCCAGAAAATTACCTAGTTAAGGCCATAGAAAGTGTTTCTAAATTATTGAATTTTAACTTAATTGATGCTTCTTGTACTACCAATATTATTAACTTGATAGAAGTTTGTTTAAGCAGATTAAATAATAAAAATTTAAATTTATCTCTAGCCAAAAGACTTTTTACGTCCATACCAGAATTTTTAAAACATGTGAAATTCCAATTCCCATTACTTAACCAAGATGTATCGAATAGTTTGGAAGCAATTTTAGAAAAATTTCTTAATTATCAACTACCACCCAGTGCAAAATTAATTGGCCAAAAAAACACTAAAAGTAGGCTTGCATTGAAAACACAAATTTTAGAAGGTGCAGCAAATATTGTTGCGTTATGTCCAACTTATTTTCATCCAAATCACTGCAAAAAAATTGAAGAAAAATTGATTAATTTGGCAAAGCTTAGATTAAAAACTACTAGTTTATATATAGTCATGAAAGCGCTTTGTCATATGACAAATATCAGTCTAAAGAATCAAGATGATGTACATAAATATGAAACTATAATAAAACGAATCTTAAGAAGACTGTCATTTCATATCCCCAGTGAATTAGAGTTTCGTTTAGCTCAAGAATGTTTCCGATTCTTATCATCAAATAATGATAAATTCATGAAAATACTATTAGAAAAATTAATTGATTATGTTGAGCAACTTTCAAATGAAGTAAAACATCCGCTTTATGCATTAATTGTTCAATTTAAAAAAACTACTAATCAAAATGTAATAGAGCAAGAAACTGAGATAGCAAAATCAATAAGTAACGAAGCAACTGCTGAATCGTTAATTAATAAAGATCATCGACCTGTCGAAATAATGGATCTTGCTCCATCAATAAATGTATCTGTTTCTGATGAGATGGATGTAGCTGTCCAATCTAATTTTAACCCACAAGTTAAAGAAATTAATGTTGAACCTCACGAAAAAGAAATAGTTTCTGTAACAGAACAAGTTACAGAAAAAAATAATAACAATAACACTAATTTTGTTGAGCAAGCACAAATAGTTCATGCTAATGATATAAACATTTCTGAAATTAATCAGAAAAAAACAAATATTAGTTTTGCTCCAAACTTGAAATTATATTTTCATAAAGACGAGGATTTTCCGAATTCACGCATTTATGATGTCAGTAGGGCAGAGGATATTGAAGCGTTAAATAAAGATTATAGTATTACCTATTTAACCGATAAATTATTGCATCCTAAAAAAACCACACATCGCAAAGAACCGCCATTTTATATTGCGCCAGTTGCTGAATTACCCGGTAGAGGCTTAGGTGCTTATGCGATTGAAGATTTGCTACTTCCAGAAGATAAGCGCGATAGCTTAAAAATCGAACCAGAGTATGGTGGTGTACGTCTTACACATGAACAAGTACTTGAAAAAATAAAGAAATATAAATCTGAAAAAAAACCAACAGATTTTTTGTATGGTTTTCAAGTTGATAGTCAGGTAAAAAAATCAAAGAAAAATACTGTTGCTCAAAATAAACCCGACATGGTTGATGGCAAGCGTCAAAGAAACGTTTTAGCTTATGTAAATGATTCTGATGTTGCAAACATAGTTGTGACTACAGAAGTATACGATGGTAGAAATGAAGTATTTTTTAATGTGAAACGTCAGCCTTGGCATGATCCAAATCGACCAGTAATAAAGATAGGTCAATTAGCATTGTTTAGTTATGGTGAAAAGTACCACCGTCGGTTACACAAAAAAAATAGATATAAAAAATTATATTTGCACCCAAGCCACAATCATCAAACACCAGCACAGAAATATAAAAAATATGAAAATGAATATGCCAAAGGTATTTATCAATTAGATGATCAACTCTGTAAAGTGTTTGGTTATGAAACATTCGATAGTTTTATTGTTCCAACATTAACTAAATCAATTTTTGAAAATGCGAATAAAAAAGAAATTCTAGATTTAATTAATAGAACCAAAAACATTGATTGCTTAATGTATGCAGTTAGAACGGAAGAGAAAAGAGCAAACGAGAATTTCCATCGATGTATGTTAAAACCTGCATGGCAACAGCAACAAATAACACCATTGATGGCAGCTTGCTATATAGGCGACAAAGAAATTATTGAAGCGTTATTAGCGAAACACGCTGATGCAACTAAGCATACCGTAGTAGATGGTAATAGTTGTCTTTATTTTCTATTAATCGGGCAAGCAGATGAGCAAACCAAAATTGAAGTAGCAACATTATTAGCTGAAAAAGGCATGCCGTTATTTATTAAAAATCACGCTGATAAATCTATTCTCGATATTTGTTGGGAATTAAAAATGGAAAATGTATTAGTCAATTTCCTTCAGTCTAGTCAATCTGAAGAGGTTAGAACGTTATTATTTAATTTTGCTGATGTAGAAGACGATGATGAAGAAGGTGATGATTTTGAAGTAGAAGTAGATGATGAAGATGAGGAAGAAGATGAAGATAATAAAAACAATCAAAATTTAAAAACAATTTATTCTACAACTTGTATTCTCACGCGTTGCATTATGGATAATATGCTTCAAGTACTTGATACAATTGTACAAGGTTCAGATGCAAAAGCGCTTTCAGGATATTTAAAAGACCAAAGCGAAATCTCTAGTGCCATTGTATATTGTAAAGATTTAAAAAACGTTATTGCTGGTATAACTATATTTGAGAAATATGGTCTACGTGTGCAAGATGTGGTTAAAAGTAACTGGTTAAAAGCGCTTAAAACCAGAACCGAAAATCAATCATTGTTTGATGATGCAACTGATTTAGCGACGTTAAAAAACTTATTAAATCGATTATCAGCTAAAAAAATAAAATCATCTGCAAGAGTTCAAAGTGGTTTTTTCAAAACAACAGAAAAAACTTCTGACAAAAAACGTAAAACAGATGAAGAAAAAACCAATATTACAAAACAAGCAAAACAATACTTTAGCTAATGGTTTCAAAACTATCACTTTGTTGATTCAAAATGGACAGTTCAGCCTTCGTTAAATCAAAAAACCAAGCATGTAAATCGAGTTGCTGTTGTTTTACTTTTTGAGCGATTCTTGGAAATGACATTAGATTTTTAAGTGAGTGTTTTAACGATAATTTAGCGCAATGATTTGTTTGTTGTTCAATTGATTGATGTCCGTAATCTTGCTGCGTTTGATCGCCAGCATCTTTAGCTATTCTCATCCACGTTGAAACAAATGGTAAAGTTTGCCAATTCGTTTCACTCAATAAACTACGAATACCACCACATTGGCTATGGCCTAATACAATGATGTGTTCCACTTTTAAAACTTCAACTGCATATTCAAGTGCAGCGCTTACACCATGTATGCCTCTGCTATTGCTAAATGGAGGTACCAGATTAGCGACATTTCGAATTACAAATAAATCGCCAGGTTTAGTTTTAAAAATAATAGCTGGTTCAACTCTTGAATCACAGCAAGCAATAATTAAATAACGCGGTGTTTGACCATGTTGCACTAATTCATCAAATAAAATTTTTTGTTCGTTATCGTAGTGATCACGAAAATTTTTATAACCAGCAATTAAATCATTGATATCTGAGCTCATGATGTCCCTTCACTTTGTTAATAAATTTCGATGCGTTTGTATCGACATTAAAATTCCAAACATCGCAAACATTGTAACCATTGATGTACCACCATAACTGACAAGCGGTAACGGGATACCTACAACAGGTAAAATGCCAATCACCATTCCGGTATTAACAAATACCGAAAGAAAAAATGTCGTGCCTAAACTACCTGCTAATAAACGTGTGAATGTATCTTGCGCGCGTAATGCAATAAAAAAGCAACGCGCAACAATAAAAGCATAAACACTTAATAAAATGAAACAACCAATGAAACCAAACTCTTCACTGCATACAGCAAAAATAAAGTCAGTAGCATGTTCTGGTAAAAAATCTAATTGCGATTGCGTGCCTTGCATCCAACCTTTACCAAAAAAACCACCCGATCCAATTGCGATTTTAGATTGAATAATATGATAACCCTTGCCCAGTGGATCACGCTCAGGATTTAAAAAAGTTAAAATGCGTTGACGTTGATAGTCATACATGAAGTGCCAAAAAATTGGTGTTAATGCCGATGTAACAGCAATTAAGCCACCAATTAATTTCCAACTTAATCCTGCTAAAAATAAACATGCTGCTCCTGAAACGATAATCATTAATGCCGTACCTAAATCAGGTTGTTTGGCAATGATCAGAGCCGGAACTAAAATTAAAATTCCGCTTACACCTATCTTTTTGAAATTAGGTGGCAACGTACCATCGTGTAAATACCAAGCGATTGTCATTGGTACTGCAACTTTCATAATTTCAGAAGGTTGGAAACTGATGATTCCTAAATCTAGCCAACGTTCTGCACCTTTACCGATTTGTCCCATGATCAAAACGGCGATTACTAATAATAAACCGACTACATATAACCAAATCGCCCATGCTCGCATTTTACTTGGATGAATTTGCGCAATTACGAACATCACAGCAAACGCAATACCAAGACGAATCATTTGTTTTACTTCTAAGCCAACACTTTTATTTGCAGCACTAAAAAGAATGGTTAAACCAATTGCACATAGCACCAATAAACCTACAAACAAAAGGCGATCGATATGCCATTTTTGCCATGGGTCACGATGAAAATTAGTGGGTGTCATTTCCAACCTGGTGAAGGACTTCATAATTCGGCTCTTTTTTCAAAAAGTAATAATCTAAAAATTGTCGCGCTAAACTTGCAGCACCACCATGGGTGTTATGTTCGACAATAATGGCAACTGCAATTTGAGGATGATCAGCAGGTGCAAATACAATAAACCAAGAATGATTACGTAAATTTTTTGCAAGTTGGCTTTGTATATCTTTTGCTGTTTTTTTACCTACAACTTGCGCAGTTCCAGTTTTTCCTGCAGCAGCATAAGCTGCATTAGCAAAATGTCCGCGCGCTGTACCTTCAGGGCCGGAAACAACATCGCGCATACCTTGATGAACTAAATTCCAATGGTGATCTGTGTAACGCGCTAGGGGACGCAAATAGGATTCATATGGTTTGACTTGGTTACTATCGTTAACACTATAACGTAACAAATGTGGTCTATAACTTTTACCACGAGTTGCAAGTGCAGTAGTTGCGCTCGCCATTTGTAATGGCGTAACTAAAGTAAAACCTTGACCTATAGAAGTGATGACTGTATCGCCTGGATACCAATTCGTATGCAAACGTTTCTTTTTCCATTCTGCTGAAGGAATTAAACCTTTTGCTTCTTCAGGTATTTCAATACCAGTGCGTTCACCGAAATTAAATTTTTCCATCATATTAGCAATAGGTGAAATGCCAAGTTTTCGTCCCAATTCATAAAAGAACACATCGCAAGATACAGCGATGGCACGTGTAACGTTTACCGTACCATGTCCACGTAACTGCCAATCATGATAAATGTGTGTGCTGTTTTTTAATTGAAACCAACCTGGATCATAAATTTTAGAATTTTCATCAATGACACCAGATTCAAGTCCTGCTAATGCCATGAATGGTTTGAAAGTAGAAGCGGGCGGATATAAACCACGTACTGCACGATTATAAAGTGGTTTTTCAGGCGCATTACGTAATGTTTGATATGACGCTGCATCTATACCCTTAACAAAAAGATTAGGGTCATAGCCAGGTGAACTTACCATTGCTAACACTTCACCATTGTTCGGGTCAATTGCAACCAATGCACCTTGTTCTCCAGCAAATAATTTTTCTGCCACTTGTTGTAATTTAGCATCGATAGATAAATATAAATTTTCACCTGAAACAGGCGGTACATTTTTTAATACTCGTACCATGCGACCACTGGCATCGGTTTCAACTTGTTGATAACCAACGACACCATGTAATTGTTTTTCATAAAATTTTTCTAAACCAACTTTGCCTATAAATTGGCTTGCACTGTAATTAGTGCGATCGACTTGTTCCAATTCTTCTTGATTGATACGACCAACATAACCAATCACATGCGCAAATGATGAACCGAAGGGATAATGACGAATTAAACGTGCTTTGATTACCACGCCAGGAAAACGATATTGATTGAGGGCGAATTGCGCCATTTCTTCATCATTTAATTGCATTCGCAAAGGTACAGACTCAAAACGACGTAATTGGCGTAATTGCTTGTAGAATAATTTGATGTCATCTTCATCGATGTTAATCAGTTCACGTAGCTGGGCGATAGTTTGTTTTAAATGTTTAATTCGTTCTGGGATCAATTCCAGGCTATAGGCAGTTGTGTTATCTGCCAGTAATACGCCATTGCGGTCATAAATAAGGCCACGGCTAGGTTCAATAGGTACCAAAGCCAATTGGTTTTGATCAGATAGGGTGGTGTAGGTGTTGTGTTGAAAAATTTGAAGCTGAACTAATCGGATCAGTAAAACTAAAATACCGACAATAACCAAAACGCCCAAAACGAGTAAACGTCGGGAAAAAAGCTCATATTCTTGCTGTAAATTTTTAAGAGTTATTCTTGGCACAGTGATTAAACGAATACCTGTAATTAAAAAGGTGCGCAGTATAGTGGATTGAATAGGGTGGGCAAAGGAGCTTTATCAAGCGACTACTGAATATTGTTTGGATTGTATCTTGGCGTCATCTCGCCGCTTGACGGCAGGATCCAGTTTGTAGGGTGGGCAAAGAAGCGCAAGCTTCGTGCCCACCATTTCTAGCTTTGCCCACCCTATAAATCATGTAAAATAAGCTTTTTTTCAAATAATAAGTCTTATCCCATGCAATTAAAAACCTTACATAAACATGTACTTGATGCTTTAGATGAACTTCAGGCTCAAGATATCGTTAGTCTTAAAGTGACTAAACTTACCTCCATTACCGATATCATTATTATTTGCAGCGGTCGTTCGACCCGCCAGGTAAAAGCAATTGCTGACAATATTTGGATGAAAATGAAAGAAAAAGAAATCCTAATTCTTAGCATGCAGACTGACCCTCAAGGCGAATGGGTCGTGGTGGATTTAGGCGAAATTGTAGTTCATGTCATGTTGCCTGAAACCCGAGCGTTTTATGATTTAGAAAAATTATGGAGTAAATCATTACAAGCGCGTCAAACATCAGAACAAGATCAATCTTCTGATGAAGAATAAAATATAAAATGAATATTTGTTTGATTGCTGTTGGAACAAAAATGCCTACATGGGTCCAAAACGGATTTTCTGAGTATGCTAAACGTTTACCACATGAATGCAGTTTGAAGTTAATTGAAATTGAAGCAAGTAAACGTCAAAAAAATTCTTCAGTTCAAGATTTAAAAAAACGCGAAGCAGAAAAAATATTAGCAGCAATTCCATCACAGAGTTTAATCATTGCTTTAGATGTCAAAGGACAGAATTGGTCAACCGAACAACTTTCACAACATTTAAAAAATTGGATGCATGAATATAAACATGTTGCATTATTAATTGGTGGACCAGATGGTTTAGATGAAAGTTGTTTGTCGCGTGCACATTGTAAATGGTCTTTATCCGCTTTAACGTTCCCTCATCCTCTTGTTCGAATCATTATCGCAGAACAAATTTATCGTGCGCATAGTTTAATGATCAATCATCCGTATCATCGAGAATGAAAATAATTTTAAAGTAACTTGAATTTATTTAAATCTCTACTAAATTAACAAGCGATCGTTTTAGGGAAATAAAAATAAGGAAATCTTATGAAAAATAAACAGCCTCTTATTCAAAAGTCACATCGTTCTCCTAAAAAGTCACTTCGTAAAACTAAACCAGTTACTATCGGGAAACTTATTTTTTTAGAAGATCATGGGAAATTATCTGATGAAGCTATCGAGCGTGCAGTTTCACTTGTTATCTCAAGAAGAAAAAAATTAGAAAATAATCAAGACATATGAAAAAAGAATTAGATTTTTTTAAAAATGTATTTATTAATTGTCCTTTTGACAAAAATCATCAAGAGTTACTATTTGTTTTGATTTTTACAATTTTAAATTGTGGTTTTACTCCTCGTTGTGCTTTAGAAATGGATGATGGAGGAGAGGTTAGAATTAATAAAATTATAAAAATAATTTCCGAATGCAAATTTGGAATTCATGATATTTCTTTTACAGAGCTTGATCAAAATACTAATCTACCAAGATTTAATATGCCATTTGAATTAGGGATTTTTTTCGGAGCAAAAAATTTTGGTGGAAAATTTCAAAAACAAAAAACCTTACTTATTTTTGATAAAGAAGATTATAGGTATCAATCTTTTATTTTTGATATTGCAGGCCAAGATATTAAGAATCACCAAAACAATATACAAAAGGTTATTGAGCATGTGAGAAATTGGTTGAATAGTTATTCAGCTGCATTGATTCCTAGCGGTAAAAAAATATTTGAAAAATTCAATTTATATTTCTATGACATACCTAAAGTATGTGTTGAATTGCAAGTTGAACCAAATTCTTTAACTTATCACGATTTTGGTAAATTAACTCGGCAATGGTTAAAACAAAACTCATATCATCAGCAAACAAATTTATCGTGCGCATAGTTTGATGATTGGACATCCGTATCATCGAGAATAAATTATTTGGCAGTCACTTAAATTAACTGATTATCTTTCGTTTCCGGCAAATACAATGACGACACAATTACAATTAATGCTAGAAAAATAAGCCAAAAACTAGGTGCTAAATAATTGTTAGTATGTTGAATTAATGTGGTGACAATTAATGGTGCTGTACCGCCAAAAAATGCATTAGCAATATTGTAGGGGAAAGAAATTGCGGTATATCGAATATCTGTTGGAAAAAATTCAACTAACATTGCTGCAATTGCGCTGTATGACAGTGCAACTAAAACAGCAAATGAGCATTGAGCAATTAAAATTGCAGCTGTTGTTGCTTGTTGTAACAACATGAAGAGTGGATAAGAAAAAATAACAAAACCAATTGCACCTAAACGTATGACAAAACGTCGTCCAACTTTATCTGATAATACGCCAACAACTGGAAATAAAATTGAAACTACAACCATTGCAATACTATTTAATTCTAATGCTTTTGTTAAAGGGACATTTAAATACAGTGTTAAATAAGAAGATAAATAAACAAAACTCGTATAAAAAGCTGCGGAAGGTAACATCGTCATTATTGTGCCTAAAGTCATGCGCCACGCATTTTGACGGAATGCTGAAAAAATAGGGTTTTGCGTAATTTTTTTTCGCTCTTGAATTTGTTCGAACAAAGGTGTTTCTGGCATACCTAATCTTAAATACAAACCAATGACACCTAATAACACACTCATTAAAAATGGAATGCGCCACGACCAAGAAATAAATGTTTCATCGTTGGAAAGTGAGCCAACGAAAGCAGCAACTGCTGATCCAAGTAATAGTCCAACTACACCACTGCCTAATGCTAAACTGCCATAAAGTCCGCGATTTTTATTACCGCCATGTTCAATCAAATAAACAACAGAACCGGTTAATTCACCACCTACTGCTAAACCCTGCATCAATCGACATACTGTTAATAATATGGTCGCTGTAATTCCTATTTGTTGATAAGTCGGAAGTAATCCAATCAGTGTGGTTGGAATAGCCATTAATAACACAGCGGCGCCTAATGTTTTTTTACGTCCAATTCGATCACCAAAATAACCAAACAATAAAGCACCAATTGGGCGCATGATGAACCCAACAGCAAAAACACTAAATGTTGCAATTAATGCAACAGCAGGATTTTGAGTAGGGAAAAATAATTTAGATAAAATAGAAGCGAAATAGCCGTATAAAGCAAAGTCATACCATTCTAAAATATTACCGATCAAACTTGGGATCAGAATCCAAATCATTGGTTTTTTATTTTGGGTAAGTGTTTGTTGTAAAGTTAAATTCATATTTGCCCTTTCATGAAGTAGAAGTTTTACAACTTTCACGACAATAAATTTAGGATAAAGAAAAGTCAAAAAAGATTAAATATCATTTAATTCTTAATAATTTTAGGTATTTTATTGAATATACTAGACATCTCTTGCAGCTTCTTTAGAAATAAGGGTATTTATCAGGAAATCTTATGCTTGAAAAAAAGAATATTCTTATGTATCTCACATTAGCAAGAGTCATTTGAATCTCATTCTTTGTCACAACATTGCTGTGAGTTTTTAAAAAAGTAGGGAGCTTTTTTGTATGCTAGAACAAGAAGAAATCGAAGAGATAAAAAACAAGGATGTTAGAATCCAGCAATTAGAGCAAGCACTTCAAAATCTTCAAGAAAAACATAAAAACGAACTACAAGAATTACGTGACTACTATGAAAACATAATTGCGATTATGCCAGGCCATGTTTATTGGTTGGATCGCAATCATGTTTATTTAGGTTGTAATAATTTACAGGCTCAGCATTTGAATCTTGCAAATCGAAAAGAAATTGTAGGAAAAACTAATCGCGATTTAGTAGCAGAAGATTTGGCTAAAGCACTAGATGAAATTAACGAAAGAGTTATGCAAGCGGAAGAAAGTTATTTCCTTGAAGAAGAGGGTGAAATAGCAAAAGGATTTGGAGTTTATTTAAAAAGTCCCAATAAAAAATCAGCAAGGAGAAGTAATAGGCATAATTGGTATATCTTTAGATATTACTGAGCATAAAAATGCAGAAAAATTATTTGAACAAACAATTAGATTAGAAGAACAACAAAAAACAACTGAATTATATGCTGAGAGAATGAAACTAATCGGCGCTTCTATTGCCCATGAATTAAAAACGCCACTCATATCTATTCAATTATTAAGTGAAAGTTTGAATCATTATTTAAATAAGGAGATGAACCCTTCTGTTCTGGAAGTAATGAAAAAAGCTTCTTTTTCGATATTTAAAGAAGCTAAAAGCGCTTTACATACAACGGAAATGCTCTTGTTTAATATTCGATATCAAAAACAAAGTATTTCTTCATCTGAATTTAAACTTCACTCTATGTTGCAAATTGTAAATGACGCATTAGAGCGTTACCCATTTGCGGAAGCTTATTTGGCAGAAAGTGTATTTTTACAAGCAAAAGCAAACGATAATTTTTATTTTTTTGGCTCTGATCTACTGATGGTGCAAGTACTTTTTAATTTATTAAAAAATGCGTTACATGTTATTCGTATAGAAAAAAAAGGGATTATTACCATATGGTTTACTTCAGATGAACAAGGACACCAGCTTCATTTTCGTGATACTGCGCGTGGTATGTCTGAAGAAGTACGACAACATTTATTTAAAGAATTTTTTTCTACCAAACAAAATGGTACAGGAATTGGCTTATCTTTTTGCAAGCTGGTAATGGAATCGATGAATGGAGCGATTAGTTGTGAAGCAAAAGAAGGGGAATTTGCAGAATTTATCTTAAAATTCCCCAAACTAACTTGAGTTTTAGGTTTTTGGCGGAGAGATACTTAAAGGGGATGTTTGAATTTGACATGAATAAGACACTTCCTCAGTTAATTTGCCATTGCCTTCTTTTACTTTAATTACTTCTTGCTTGAAAATAATTTTGCAACCGACAGTGAATAATTGCTGTGAAAAATGTTTATTTTGATTGCTCCATGTTTCCATGCTTTCTTGACTGGATTGATCTAAAGAATCTTGTTGCTGAAATAGATGCGATATAGTTTTTTCAACGATATTTGAAGCTAATACACGCTCTCGAAACATAGCATACATCAAATCGTAGTGGCTTGAGTGATGAGTGTGTTTTGTTTTTTCTTCAAAATTCGAATTAATTAATTCAATTTCATCTTCCATACTTTCAATTGCAATTACACTCGAATTTTCAATAGATGGTTTTTTAGCTGGTTCTTGTTTAGTTTTTTTCACTACTCTGTCCCAACCATAAAAATTTGGAAATTTGTTATCAACAAATCGTCTTTTTATTTCTAAAAAGAACTCAGGTATTTTGCCAGCATAAATACCTATATTGCTGAAAAGCGCAGCACCAAGAACTACAAATAGTCCTTCGTTTTGAAAATATTTTTTTGAGCCTGCTACTACGAGATCCTTAATCTCATTTTGATCACGTTTAGATTTGCTGGTGTATTTACTCAGATTACGGTGTGCATATTGCTCACTTGCTTTAATCCAAGCTTGGTAAATAGCGCCATTTTCATCTGTAAAGCTTGTCTCATAAGCTTGAGATACTTGTTGGTAATAGTCTGTTTGTTCAACACGTTGTCTCCATTCATTAAAAGTAACAATTTCAAAATTAATCTTTTGGGTTTGATACAGATGATTGACATAAGTACGAAATTTTTCTGGTGTATTAATTTCTTCGTTTTTAGGTCTTGGATTGCTCTGATTTTTTAAAGCAAAAATAAAAGCCTCGGTATTTTTTTTAAGCCAGGTGCTACCGCGCTGAATTCCTTCGGCTTCGCATTCTTCTGGCGTTGTATTTATGTTCGCAATCTGTTTTTCTACTTCAACATTAGGACCATCACAACTATCACCAATTACAAAGGTAACAGTTTTAAAAGCAGCCGATATAGCATGAGGTTGTGATTGGAAAAATTGAGGTTCGTAAAGTGCATTGCCATGAATACTAATAAAATGAGTTACTTCTAAATCTTTTAAAGATTTACCTTGTTGGATTAAAGGCTCAGTAACTTCACCTTGTAGGATAGAAGGAGTTAAATTTTCTATTTGTGTTTTCATTTTCCCCTCGTTAGCTCTGTTTTCTTAGAATACGAGCTAAATTATTTTAAAACTAAATTTGCTCTATTTTAGATAAAAAAATTAAATTTTCGTAACTTTTTTATGAAAAATTTTCTACAAATATTGTAGTAAAGATTATAGGTAAACTGTTTTATGAATATTATTTAATTTTATTGCTTAGATAAAGTTACGATAAATTAGAATTACTAAAGTAAAAAAAACCATAGTAATGAAAATAGGGCGGATTAAGGTCGCGCCTTTTTTGATTGCAAGTTGCGCGCCTAATTTACCACCAATGAT
>CAZYCO010000006.1:0-2159 GCA_964645885.1 uncultured Gammaproteobacteria bacterium | reverse complement strand
TGATTTGCCCCATTGCCATACAAAGAGCAATGCGATAATCAATAAAATGTCCAAAGGCAAAACAAATGGTAGCAACAACGTTACTAGTTAAATTAAATATTTTGGTGTGAGCTGTGGCGGTTGTAATGTTGTAACCAAGAAAAAAGATTAAAGCGAACATCCAAAATGCGCCAACACCTGGTCCTAGAAAGCCATCATAACAACCTAAAGAGAAGCCAAATAAAACTGAAAATAACGATGAATTGATTTTTGTTTTTGATTCAATATTTAAATTTGAAAATTTTGGTGACAATACAAAATAGAGCAATATGAATAATAAAAAGAGGGGAATAATTTTTTGTAGTACTTCGCTTTTTAAAGATTGACTTAAAATCGCGCCTAAAATTGTACCAACAGCAATAATTAGTATGGTTTTATAAATTTTTTTAAATGAAAACCAACCTTGCTTGTAATAACTGTGAGTTGCAATAAATGTTCCAATGCTGGTTTGTAATTTATTGGTTCCTAATGCAACTTGTGGCGACAATCCTAAACCTAATAAAACCGGCAAACTAATTAAACCACCGCCACCAGCTATAGCGTCAACAGTACCGCCAATTAATCCAACAGCAAATAAAAGAGGCAACAATAATGTATAAGACAAATGCGCAAACATAAATTAAATATCTAAATAATTTTTCATGTAATTCAAAATTTGCATAACAGTAAATTCGCGCATGTGTTGGTTCTGTGCATACGCTTTATACCAATCAACAGTTTGTTGTAATGCTATTTCTAAAGGTAAATTTGATTGCCAATTTAATTTCGCTTTTGCTTTAGAACATTCAAGTTTTAATTTTTTTGCTTCATGTGGATGAGCATTTTTATCGATGTGCCAGCTAGCGTTACTACCCCAATTCGCTACAATTTTTTCTACAATCCATTTTACTGGTTTTATTTCATGTTCATCTGGACCAAAATTAAAACTTTCAGCAAAACTATGGGGTTCTTCATGCAAACATTGCGCTAATGTTAAATAACCATATAAAGGATCAAGAACATGTTGCCATGGACGAATTGCATCTGGATTTCTAATTAACACAGGCTCGTTTGCTAAACATGAGCGAATAATATCTGGAATTAAACGATCAATAGACCAATCACCGCCACCAATAATATTACCAGCACGAGCAGATGCGATCGCGGTATCAGTTGTAAAATAAGAACTGCGATACGCTGCTGTTACTAATTCAGAACACGCTTTGCTATTGCTATAAGGATCATGTCCACCTAAACGATCGTTTTCTCTATAACCCCAATCCCATTCCTGATTTTCATAACATTTGTCAGTAGTGATATTAATAATCGTTTTTACACTACCTGTTTGTCGTGCTGCTTCTAACAAATGCACTGTACCTAATACATTAGTGGCATAGGTTTCTATTGGATGTTTATAGGAGTAGCGAACCAACGGTTGCGCTGCTAAATGAAAAATAATTTCTGGACGATGAGTATGAACAGTATGTTGTATTTGTTGATAATCACGAATATCACCAATGACACTAATGATATTTTTTTCAATATTGGCTAAAGAAAATAAATTAGGTGTAGTTGAAGGAGTTTGCGCGAAACCAACAACTTTTGCGCCAAGCATATCTAACCATAACGATAACCAACTGCCTTTAAAACCAGTATGACCTGTCACTAAAACTTTTTTATTTTGCCAAAACGTAAGTTTATTCATATGTCTTACCAAATTTTCCATGGCGCTTTATTACTGTTCCATAATTCTTCTAAATAATTTTTATCACGTAAGGTATCAACTGGTTGCCAAAAATCTTCATGAACGAATGCACCTAATTCTTCTTGCTGCGCTAATTTTTCTAGTGGTTCACGTTCCCAAATTGTCTGATCGTCTTCGATATAATCTAAAACTTTTGGCGATAACACGAAGAAACCAGCATTAATCCAAGCACCATCACCTTGCGGTTTTTCTCTAAAACCCAATACCTTATCGCCAACTAATTCTAAGACACCAAAACGGCCAGGTGGTTGAGTTGTTGTTAATGTAGCTAATAAACCGCTTTTCTTATGTTGTTCAACTAGTGCAGCAATATTAATGTTTGCAACACCATCACCATAAGAAAAACAAAAATTTTCTTCATTTTTAATATAAGGCG
>CAZYCO010000005.1:63011-63254 GCA_964645885.1 uncultured Gammaproteobacteria bacterium | reverse complement strand
TGAATTAAAACTTACTGATAAAGAAATGACTTCTTTGAAAAATATTTGGAAATTTGGTGAGAATGCTGTTGCAGATACTATGCTTGCAGATTTAGAAAAAGTTTCTAAAAATCAGCAAGCAAGTATTGTTATTCCTGATCTTCCACGTTCATCATCAATGGATAGTTTATCTTCTGCTGCTACTGATAATGAAGATGACAATCAAATCCAAATTTCACAATTTACTAATGATAATACTAGTGT
>CAZYCO010000005.1:62566-62982 GCA_964645885.1 uncultured Gammaproteobacteria bacterium | reverse complement strand
CAGATAGAGTGGATGACTCTGCTGATGAAAATGAAACAAATGACAATGGAGCAACAGCAGTTTTCTCAGGTTCAGCTCCACAGCAATCTACAGCTACAACCGTTGAAATTGACAATAATTCAAACGATAATGCGAAACTCACTGCACATTCTATAGCAGTTAGTACTATTAGAACTACAACGGAAGTAGAACCAACAATGATTTCGCAAAAAGAAATAGAAATATCTAACGAAAATGATGAAGTAAAGACTGCTGAAATAACAACAGAACCAGAATTCGAAGCAAATGATCAATCTTTAATTCAAGAAGATAACCAAAAAACCGTAGATAATATGACCACGAAAGCAAATATTGCCCATCGTTTTTCATATAACTTTGATGATGTAGAAAATTCTGATGAAGATAATGTTTTTGCA
>CAZYCO010000005.1:53222-62545 GCA_964645885.1 uncultured Gammaproteobacteria bacterium | reverse complement strand
TCAGATGATGAATCTCACGCAATTAAGCCAGCTCATATTACTTCAGAATCCAGCATAGCTTTTTCAACAAACTATTATAGTGATAAGGATGAAGAAGATTCAGATTCAGATTACATTTATAATCAGGAAAACTTGCCCACTACTTACACACATTTTTCAATAGCTCATTATGATGATACAGCTGATGATTATGAATTTGAATCAGCACAAGTTAAACAAAATAAGAATTATCGTGATAGTTTATTAAATGAAATAGGCAAGGAACCTGCACCTGAACCAACTGCTTCTAATATAAATAATAATAATGATAGAAAAGTTGAACGAGTTAGTTCTATTAGTTCTTCAAATACAGATATGGATCAATATGCAACCTATGTTGCAAACGTAAGTACACCGTCTAGTAGCGATAACGAAGATTCTGAGACTAATTCTGTTACTGACGACTATGATGTAACTGATTTCAAAATTCCTAAGCTACCTAACCTGAGTGATAGTGATAATGATAGTGAAGATAATCTTAAACTTAGAGCAACTACTGTTTCAGGAACACAGCTACCAAAAGTAACTCAACAACAAGTAGATCAAAGTAAAATATACCAAAACCCGAGACAAAGTGTTTATGGTTTGCAAGAAGTAATCTCAAGTTCTGGAACAAGCACATCTTATTTAAAACAGAAAATGATGGATATAATTGAAGATGAAGCTAATCGAGCATTAGAAGAAAGCAACAATAACAATTCAACTTATTTTACTAGTGGATTTAATTTTTCTTCTAATGGTAGAGAAGCAAGTAGAGGCGAATTTAACAACAACAATAATGATAGTCGCAATTCAAAGTATTATTTAGGATCTAATTCTAGTGATTCAACTCGTTCTTATGCATTGAGTGCAAGTAGTAATGACTTTAATTTTCCAGCTATTACTAAAGCAGCTAATACTTTAGATAAAAAATCAGTTAAATATAAAAAAATTGCAAAATTGAATATTCCACTCATTTCAAAAAGATTTGCAAAACAAGCTGAGCGCGATAAAACAATTGCTACTCAATTAAGAGCAATTAAAGCAGCATTTAATAACGAAGATAGTTTTCTAACATATCACAATATGGAAAATGCAATAACGACAGCCTTTGGCAATAACGAGCAACACAAGGATTTAATAGTTGAAAACTCTTTAGGAATTAAACCGCATACTCGTTTTGGTAAAAATAAACAATCAGATGCAGTTGAAGCAATCGTGCAAGATGCTAAGACATTGAAAAATAACGCTAATAAATATTCTCAAAGTTCTCTTTTCATTGAGCCTATTGAGTTGTCATTACAAAGTCACTATACCCAAAGACAATCATTAACGCGTACCTTATGGAATGCGTTTCTTAATAAATTATCTTCAAAACCAAAAGGTTATGAACCAGCATTAGATAGTTCAGATTCAGATGCATCGTCTTATCATAGCTTTGATGATGATCAAGTTGAAACTAAACAAACAAATTGCTGCTGTTGGGCTGGTATGATGAAAATATTTAACAGACATTCACCACAGCAAGATGTTGGTTTAACGCTTGAACCTATTAGTGAGGTTACCCCACAAGGATCTTGGACAGTTGAGTACAATCGTGAAGCACGCACAATAACTGGTAAATCAATTGGACAAGTGAAAGTTGAATATAGAGCAGTGGAAGGTATAGAAGAATTAGATAAGGATTATTCTTCACCTTTCAGTACAACTTTCGATAACAATTAATCTTATACCAAAACCAACCCCTTTTATTGCATCTGCATTAAAAGGGGTTTTTTATTGTCTCGTTTTTCTTTTATTTTTGCTGCGATAATTAAAATAATTAACAACAAGAAAATTGGGTAATCACCAAAATAACTCCAAGGTGTGTAACCGGAAACTGGATAAGTTTCGATTTTTAACACATCCATTTTGAAGCGTGGAATATGTTTTTCTATTTTTCCGCGAGCATTAATAAAAGCAGTAATGCCATCATTTGCTACAAATGCAATTGGCCGTCCCGTTGCCATTGCTTGCGCTTGCGCGATTTGTAAATGTTGTGCTGGTGCGAATGAATGTCCAAACCAAGCATCGTTCGACATTGTTACTAACATTTGAGCTGTAGGTAATTGCGAACGTACAATATGGTTGTATGCAATTTCATAACAAATAAACGTTGCTATCGGAATATCTTTTACAACAAGTGTGGGCTGCTTACTGCTACCTGGAATAAAATTCGACATTGGTAAATCGAAAAAATTAATTAAACCACGTAATACAAATGAAAAAGGTACGTATTCACCAAAAGGTACTAAGTGTTTTTTATCATATCGACCTTCACCATCACCTAGTACTAATGCCGAATTAAAAAAATCTTGGTTATTTTCTGCTTCTATAGGTAAACCCACAACTAATGCAACTTGATGTTGTTTCGCTAAATTATCTAATTTTTCTACATAGTTTTTTGCACTAGATAATGGCAATGGAATCGCAGCTTCAGGCCAAATAATGACATCGCTATCCCAATGTTGATTCGTTAGTTGTTCATAAGTACGAAGTGAGTGATCCAAATAATCAGCAGACCATTTAATGGTTTGTGCAATATTGCCTTGTACCAAAGTGAGTTTAAGTGGTGATGTTGTAACAGCATGTGTCCATGTCACGTTTTGTAATAAAAATCCCATCACATGAGGCACAATTATCAACATTAACATTGGTAGATGAAATTTTTTTTCTGATAACACCCATATCACAAATGCGCCACTTAATAATGTTGTTAAAAAACTCACACCATAAATGCCGATGATCGGTAAAAAATATTTTAATAATGATTCGATTTGGCTATGACCGATTAACAACCATGGAAAGCCAGAAAATAAATAACTGCGTACTACTTCAAACAACACCCAAAGTACTGGAAAAGCAATCAAATAACGACTGATAGTTGGTTTGGGAAATAATTTTTGCAGGACATAACATTGAAGTGCAATTAATAGCGCCAATAGCAATACAAATATCGCGGTAATAAAACCAGCAATGAACCAATTCGTATTGCCGAAATCATGAATGCTAACGTAAATCCAACTTGCGCCTACAGCAAAAAAACCAATACCAAATAAAAATCCGCGTTTTAATGCATGTTTAGCTGTTATTTTTTCTAAGGAAAATAATAAAAATGCAGGGCAGAGAATGGCAAATGACGACAGTGCAAAGAAAGGTGCAAATGCTAAAGGCAATAATGCGCCTGCAATCAAACAATAAATATCATATGAAAAAAGCTTACGTCGTTGTTCAGTCACGTGGTTCGTCTAACCTCGTAACTTGTATATTACGAATCCGACGCTCATCAGCGCTAATGACTTTAAATTCAAATTGCTCGAGTTTTAATGTTTCGCCCATTTTAGGAACATGACCAAATGTTTGCATTAATAAACCACCAATAGTGTCACAATCTTCTTCAAAGTGACTATCAAAAAATTTATTAAAAGTTTCAAGAGGTGTTAATGCTTTTACTGCAAATTGTTTATCATTTACTTTTTTAATAAACGGTTCTTCATCAATATCGTATTCATCTGCAATATCACCAACAATTTCTTCTAATACATCTTCAATTGTCACTAATCCGGCAACACCACCATATTCATCAACTACGATCGCCATGTGATTTCGACTAATACGAAATTCTTGTAATAACACATCTAAGCGTTTGCTTTCAGGTACAAATACCGCGGTACGAAGAATATCGCGCAAGTTAAATTTATTTTGAGTATCCCGATTTAGAATCACGCTTAATAGATCTTTTGCTAATAAAATACCGATTACTTCATCTCGATTTTCACCAATCACTGGGTAACGTGAATGCTCTGATTCAATAATAGTTGGTAAAAATTTATCGAGCGGCTCGTCTTCTGCAATAACAATCATTTGCGAACGGGGAATCATAATATCGCGGGCTTGTTTAGTTGAAACTTGTAATACACCTTCAATCATAGCGAGAGCATTGGTATCGATTAATTGTCTTTGTACCGCATCACGTAACAGATTAATTAACTGTTCTTTATCTTGCGGTTCGCGCAATAGCATGTCGCTTAAACGTTCAAACCATGAACGGGATTGATTTTCTGCTTTTTGGTGCAACTTCTCTGTCATAGTGTTTCATGTTCCTCATACGGATTAGGATAATTTAATTGCTGTAATAATTTAATTTCTAATGCTTCCATGATTTCAGCATCTTTTTCAATAATGTGATCGAATCCTAGTAAATGTAAGGTACCGTGAATAATTAAATGCGCCCAATGATGTTCCAATATTTTATTTTGTTCTTGTGCTTCGCGAATAATAACAGCAGGGCAGAGCACTAAATCACCTAAGTAAGTATTTTCCGCAGCGATATCACCAGGCGTCACAGCAGGAAAAGATAAAACATTGGTTGCATAATTTTTTTTTCTAAATTGATGATTCAATTCTGCACTTTCTTGTTCATTCACAATCCGAATACAAATCTCGGCATCTTGAGCATAATCTGCAAGAGCTGTTTCTAGCCATTTTTTTATTTGTGTTCGTTTTGGAAGTGCAGCCGTTTTTTCAATAATTTGTAATGAGAATTTAATCATTGCTTCGATCGTTACTTTTATCTAATGCTTCATATGCTTCAATGATTGATTGTACTAATGGATGACGTACTGCATCTTTGGCTTCGAAAAAGGTAAAACTAATTCCTTTCACATTCTTTAAAACATTCATAGCATGAATTAATCCTGAATTAATATGTTTTGGTAAATCAATTTGTGTAACGTCACCCGTCACAATTACTTTTGAACCAAAACCAACGCGAGTCAAAAACATTTTCATTTGTTCAGGAGTGGTATTTTGCCCCTCATCCATAATGATGAAGGCATCGTTTAAGGTACGACCACGCATATATGCAATCGGTGCGATTTCAATTACATCCGTTTCAAGTAATTTAACTACTCGTTCTACCCCCATCATTTCATAAAGTGCGTCGTATAGTGGACGTAAATATGGGTTAACTTTTTCTGCTAAATCGCCAGGTAAAAATCCTAATTTTTCACCCGCTTCAACAGCGGGACGTACTAAAACAATACGTTGGATTTGCTCACGTTCTAATGCAGAAACAGCTACAGCAACTGCTAAATAAGTTTTACCAGTACCTGCAGGTCCAATTGCAAAATTAATATCATGATGCGCAATATTCTTTAAATAACGTTCTTGATTTGGGCTGCAAGCTTTTAACGTGGAACGTTTCATACGAATGTTTGGTGAATTGTTGTCGTCCGTTTCTTGCATCATAGTTTTTCCTTTTGAAAAAGAAGATTTTGATGATTGCAGTTTTTCGCTATTTCGAAGTATGCGAAAAATTTTTTCAGGCGTTAAAAATTTGTCTTCAGCAGTTTCCTGATAAATGGCTTTAATAGTTCGTTTTACCAGTTCAACTTTGCTGGCTTCGCCTTTGATGTAGAAGATATAGCCGCGGTGATTAATTTGTACTGAGAAAAATTGTTCAATTTGTTGTAAATGACGATTGTATTGACCGCATAAATTCTGAAGGCGTTCATTGTCTGGCGGAGAAAGCTGTAATTTCACAGACTTAATAACAGTTTCCAATTGCTTTATTACCTCTCAACACATGCTTCCTATTTTTAAGCATAGCTCATGTGGGAACTCATTCGACAACAATTTCACCTCTTAAGGAATTACGCAATGCTTCATTAATTTTTACATCAACGAATTGCCCAACTAGACGAGCTTGACCAATGAAATTAACTACCCGATTACATTCCGTTCGGCCTGACAATTGCTTCTCATTTTTTTTAGCTTGGCCTGTTACTAAAATTTTTTGAGTGCTACCAATCAATGAATGGCTTATTTTTTGGGTATTTTCGATAATTTTTTGTTGTAAGGTTTGGAGCCGCTGTTTTTTTACTTCTAACGGTAATCTGTCAGCCAACATGGCAGCAGGTGTGCCAGGACGAGGGCTATAAATAAAACTAAAGGAGTTATCAAAACCGATATCGTTAATTAATTTCATCGTTGCTTCGAAATCTTCATCAGTTTCCCCAGGAAATGCGACAATAAAATCAGACGATATGCGAATATCGGGCCTAATTTTTCTTAGTTTTTCGATCTTTCTACGGTAATCATCAGCAGTGTAATTTCGTTTCATCATCGCCAGTACGCGATCGGAACCACTTTGTACCGGTAGATGTAAGTGATTAACTAATGCCGGAATTTCTGCATAAGCTTCGATTAAGCTATCGGAAAATGCTTGCGGGTGAGACGTGGTGTAGCGAATACGATCAATACCATCAATACTGGCGGTGTAATGAATCAATAGTGCCAAATCAGCAATGGCACCATCGTGCATTAAGCCTTGGTAATCATTTACATTTTGTCCCAAAAAGTTAATTTCTCGCACCCCTTGCTGCGCCAAACTTAATACTTCGGCTAATACGTCATCAAAAGGACGGCTAATTTCTTCGCCACGGGTGTAGGGCACAACGCAATAACTACAGTATTTTGAGCAGCCTTCCATGATTGAAACGAAAGCACTTGGTCCTTCCGCTCTAGGTTCAGGTAAGCGGTCAAATTTTTCAATTTCTGGAAAAGAGACATCGACAACAGATCGACGTGTTTTTAAGACGTTATCAAGCATTTCAGGTAAACGATGAAGGGTTTGAGGGCCAAAAATCATATCGACATAAGGCGCGCGTTTTAAAATATTTTCACCTTCTTGACTTGCAACACAGCCGCCAACGCCAATCACAATATCTGGGTTATCTTTTTTGATGTGCTGCCATTCACCTAATTGAGAGTAGAGTTTGTGTTCGGCTTTGTCTCGAATCGAACAGGTATTTACTAATATGACATTGGCTTTTTCAGGGCTATCCGTTAATTCCAGGCCGTGCGATTCGCGCAATACATCACGCATTTTGCTGGAATCGTATTCATTCATTTGGCAGCCATTGGTCTTAACAAATAGTGTTTTTGGTTTTTTTGATAAGTCAGTCATAAGCGTTTTTAAACAGGTTTTTCCGAGGATTTGGGCAAAACGGGATAGTATCAGATTCTTTGTAGAGTGGGCAAAGGCGTGAAGCGCCGTGCCCACCATTTTTCTACTTCAACTTCTCTCTTAACAACTGATTCACTTGTTCAGGGTTAGCTTTACCGCCAGTTGCTTTCATGACTTGGCCCACAAAGAAGCCAAATAACTTATCTTTGCCACTTTTATAATCAGCTAATTGTTGTGGATTAGCATGAACAACTTCATCAATAATTTTTTCTAAAGCAGAACTATCGGTAATTTGTTTTAAACCTTGTTTTTCAATCATGTCATCAACATCAATTGGATTTTCCCAAAGTTGCTCGAATAAGGTTTTGGCAATTTTTCCAGAAATAGTTTGATCGTGAATACGAGTCAATAATTTGGCGAGCAAAGTTGTAGAAATAGGCGATTGCGCAATCGTTAAATTATTTGCATTTAAGTGCGCTGCTAAATCACCCATGATCCAATTTGCTGCTAATTTTGCCGGTGCTTCAGTTTCTGCAACGGTTTTTTCAAAGAAGTCTGCTAACTCTTTAGTGTTTGCTAAGACGTTAGCATCGTATTCTGATAGTTGATATTCAGCTTGAAAACGCATTTTTTTAGCGTCTGGTAATTCAGGTAAGGTTTTACGAACAGCTTCAATAAACTCCTTGTCAATTTCTACTGGTAATAAATCTGGATCTGGAAAATAGCGATAATCATGTGCTTCTTCTTTACTACGCATTGAGCGTGTTTCATTTTTATCAGGATTAAATAGACGTGTTTCTTGTATGACTTTGCCGCCTGATTCTATTACTTCGATTTGACGTTCAATTTCGTATTCGATCGCACGTTCAACAAAACGAAATGAATTAATATTTTTAGTTTCAGTACGTGTACCGAAGTTCGGATCACCTTTTTTGCGAATAGAAACATTGGCATCACAACGGAACGAACCTTCTTGCATATTACCGTCACAAATTCCTAAGTAAGTAACTAATGAATGCAATGCTTTTAAATAAGAAACTGCTTCTTTTGCAGAACGTAATTCTGGTTCGGACACAATTTCTAATAATGGAACACCAGCACGATTTAAATCGATGCCTGAACAATTTGGTAACGCGTCGTGTAACGATTTTCCTGCGTCTTCTTCAAGATGTGCGCGAGTAATACCAATACGTTTGGTTTCACCATTTTCTAATGTGATATCTAAATAGCCATTTTTAACAATCGGTAATTCAAACTGGCTGATTTGATAGCCTTTTGGCAGATCGGGGTAAAAATAATTTTTACGTTCAAAGACAGAACGTAAGGTAATTTCTGAATGTGTTGCTAAACCAAATTTAACTGCCATGGTTACTGCTTCTTGATTTAAAACAGGTAATACGCCTGGCATTGCTAAATCAATAATATTTGCTTGAGTATTTGGTTCGGCACCATATGTGGTTGCACTGCCCGAAAATAATTTTGATTTCGTTAGTAATTGTGTATGTACTTCAAGACCGATGACTACTTCCCATTCCATAAAAAAACCTTATTTGAAATTTACGTTAATTCATTGGTGGGCACGAATGCTTCGCATTCTTTGCCCACCCTACGATAATTTATAGAAATTTTTGCAGGGTGAGCAAAGCACAACGTGCGTGCCCACCATTTGTTTTCTAAAAACCTTCAGGTACTTTCAAATGCCAATCAGTTTGTAATTGATATTGATGAGCGACATTTAATAAACGTGCTTCTTCGAAATAATTGCTAACCAACTGCGCACCAACTGGCAAACCATTTACAAATCCCACAGGAAATGAAAGTGCTGGTAATCCTGCTAAATTAATTGCAACGGTGTAGATATCAGAGAGATACATGCTGATTGGATCTTCACATTTTTCGCCAATTTTAAATGCAGGTGTGGGTGTGGTTGGTCCTAAAATAATATCAACTTGCTGAAATGCATTTTGATAATCATTACTAATTAATCGACGTAATTTTTGAGCTTTAATGTAATAAGCATCATAAAAACCTGCAGATAAAGCATATGCACCAGTCATGATTCGACGTTTAACTTCAATACCAAAACCTTCAGCGCGAGTACGTTCATATAAATCCTGAAGATTTTTTGGATTATCGCAACGATAACCATAACGAACACCATCAAAGCGCGACAAGTTAGATGAACATTCTGCAGGTGCGATAACGTAATATGCTGGAATAGCTAAGTGATTATTTGGTAATTCAATCTCATGTAATGTTGCACCTTGTTTTTCTAAAATTTTTGCTGCTGCCATTA
>CAZYCO010000005.1:51393-53211 GCA_964645885.1 uncultured Gammaproteobacteria bacterium | reverse complement strand
CTATCTGCAATTCCTTGATCTAAACCTTCACCAAAATGATTTTTCACAATACCAACTTTTAAACCTTGTAATGGTTTATTGAGTTCAGCTACGTAATCTGCAACTGGTACGTCAACACAAGTAGAATCTTTTGGATCAAAGCCAGCCATTGCTTGTAGCAACAAGGCACAATCTTCTGCTGTGTGCGCCATTGGACCACCTTGATCTAAACTTGATGCATAAGCGATCATACCGAAACGCGATACCCGACCATATGTTGGTTTTAGTCCTGTTAAATTACAAAGCGCTGCAGGTTGGCGGATAGAACCACCGGTATCGGTACCGGTTGTAGCAGGTGTTAGATAAGCTGCTACTGCAGCAGATGAACCTCCTGATGAGCCTCCAGGTACATACTCTAAATTCCATGGATTTTTAACTGCACCATAGTGGCTATTTTCATTCGATGAACCCATCGCAAATTGATCCATATTGGTTTTACCCAATAACACCGTACCAGCATCATGCCAGCGTTTTACAACTGTTGCGTCATAAGGTGCGATAAAGTTTTCTAAAATTTTTGCAGCGCAAGTTGTTTTAATATCTTTAGTACAAAACAAATCTTTATGTGCGATTGGCACGCCAGTTAATAATGTTGTTTCATCGCGAGCAATTTGTTCATCAGCTAATTTTGCATCTTGTAATGCTTTGTCTTCAGTGACAGTGATAAAGCTATTAATTGAAGGATCAAGTTTTTTAATTCGGTCTAAAAATACTTTAGTAATTTCAACACTAGAATATTTCTTTTGTTTTAAATCGTTAGCGATTTCAGCAACTGTTTTTTTATACATTGTTTTTTATCCTTCTTGTTCGATAACAGCAGGAACAATATAGAGACCCGATGCAGTTTCAGGCGCAATTTTTTGTAAATAATCACGGTCATTTTTTTCAGTAACTTCATCCGCTCTAAGACGTTGAGCATTTGGAATTGGGTGGGCCATAGGTTCAATGTTATCGGTATCGGCTTGGTTCATTTGTTCAACTAAATCGAGAATACGCGATAAATCTCTGGCATAACGTTCGGTTTCTTTTTCATCTATAGCAAGGCGCGCTAAATGTGCGATTTTTTTTACGGTTTTGGCATCGATAGTCATAGTGTTTTTCCATGCTAAAAAATGCCATTCTAACAAGGAGGGCAGGGCTTCGCTATGCGCTGCCCTCCATTTTTATAGAGACAGTTTTGCTAATATTTTACCCTGGTCGTAACCAGCAACTACGTTCATAAATTTGAAGTGAACAATGTGTTCATGGGCAACATAATGAAAATCCTTAGGATCATATAAATCGTAAATTTCTTCATTATGAACTGCATAAGCATAAGGCAGGTATTTTTTTAAATATTCTTGAAATTCTGGTAGAGGAATACGTCTAAACATATTTAAACACCAGTGGTTCATTTCCAGCATGACAATAGGTTTAAATTTTTCTAAGGTTTTTAACGCGCCTTTGATGACCTCAATTTCATAACCTTCAACATCAAGTTTTATAAAATCCAATTTATTCATAGGAAATTGATCAAAGATATTATCAAGAGTATGCACAGTAACAGTTTCTAAATTATGTCCAGGTAAATTTTGGTTCGTTGCATATTGATCAGCAATAAAAGCACCAGCAAGCATAATATCTAGAATTTGCATATTCACTTGTGATTCGCGATTGCCTAAAGCAAAGCAATGCGTAGATACATTTTTAATGTTAGCGGTTTGCAAATTTTTATTTAAATAACTGAAAGTTCTAGGTACAGGCTCAATTGCAATAATTTTACCTTTAGAGCAAATTCTA
>CAZYCO010000005.1:1589-51370 GCA_964645885.1 uncultured Gammaproteobacteria bacterium | reverse complement strand
TACTACTGTAAAGCCAATATTTGCACCTATATCTAAAACATAATCGCTAGGGCTACAAAGTTTTTTTAAAAGAGCAATTGTTTCTGGTTCAAAATTATCGATGCCTCCTAAATAAAGCTCATCACCTTCAAAAACAAATTTTTCATCAGCAATTGTGATTTCTTTCATCATAAGTTTATTGCCTTATATGCATGAGTGATGAAAGAGCGGGTGTTTAAGAGCGGATGGAATAGAGCGATCACACTAGAGAGTTAAACAAAGAACGGTATGTTGATATGAAAATATCAAGCGGCCGACACTCTAACATAAGCTAATGTTAATGTAAGCTTCGGTATTTGCTTTTCGATATCAGTTTGAAAAGTTATACTTCGGCCAGTTTTTATGGCCTTTTTTAATTGGAAATAGCGATATGTGGACATTCTTATATAAGCTCGCTTCCCCAAAAACTTTTTATCGGTTTTCTTCTACTTTTATTCCTTTATTTTCTATTTTCGCAGTCGTACTTTTTACTTACGGCCTTATTGGCGGATTGATATTAGCGCCAGCTGATTATCAGCAAGGCGACGCATTTAGAATTATTTATGTTCATGTGCCAGCAGCATTTTTATCAATGTTTGTTTATGGCGTAATGGCGTTTTGTGCACTGTTATCTATTGTTTGGCGAATCAAAATTGCTGATATCGTCATTAAAGCCAGTTGCTCACTAGGCGCTTCTTTTACTGCTATTGCATTAGTGACCGGTTCATTCTGGGGTAAACCAATGTGGGGTACCTGGTGGATTTGGGACGCACGCTTAACATCAGAATTAATTTTATTATTTTGGTATGTGGCAGTGCTGGCATTACAACATACATTACAAACTAAAACGCGTGGTAGCGAAGCAATTGCTTGGTTAGTTTTAGTAGGCATTATTAATCTACCAATCATTCATTATTCAGTTTATTGGTGGAACACACTGCATCAAGGTGCAACTTTATCTAAATTTGCAAAACCAACTATTGCACCCAGTATGTTGTATCCATTACTTGCAATGATTGCTGCATTTTTATGTTATTTTTTCGCAATAATGTTTTTGCGTTCCAGAACAGAACTATTAAAACGTGAAGCACAAAACGCATGGGTTAAAACAATATGATGACAACATTACAACAATTTTTGATGATGAATGGTTATGGCTTTTTTATATGGTGCGCTTATGGTTTTGCATTTTTAGTTTTAGCTCTTAATGTTTTTATTGCCTTGAAACATTGGAAAATGCTTAAAAAGAATATTAAACAATGAATCCTGTACGTCGTCGCAAATTAATTTTTATTATTAGTTTTATTTTAGGTTTAGCAATTGCAGCAGCATTAACGTTGTATGCACTTAAACAAAATATCAATTTATTCTATACCCCAACTCAAGTAGTGATGGGCGAAGCACCTAAACATAAAGCTTTTCGTGTTGGTGGTATGGTTGAAAAAAATAGCGTCAAACGTGATACCAAGTCATTACAAGTTGAATTTGTATTAACTGATTTTTCAAACAAAGTGAAAATTTCTTATAAAGGAATTTTGCCTGATTTATTTAGAGAAGGTCAGGGTGTCATCGTTCAAGGGAAGTTAGGAAATAACAATCTATTTGTTGCAACTGAAGTATTAGCAAAACACGATGAAAAATATATGCCGCCTGAATTGCGGAATATGAAGAACTAAACAAAATTAAAAATTATAAAAGAAATTTCACCTCTCGCCTTGTGGGAGAGGTGAAAGAATTTGAGAAGGAAAACCATGATCGCAGAACTAAGTCATTTGGCATTAATACTGGCTTTTGTAATGGCGTTATTACAAGCAGTTGTTCCTCTTTATGGTTATTTCAGTAATAAAAATTTATATCTTGAAACTGCGCCCTCTCTTGTAATCTCACAATCATTTTTTTTAACACTTAGTTTTTTAGGAATGGTGTATTTGTTTGTTAGCAATGATTTTTCTGTACTGTATATTGCTAACAATTCACATAGTGATTTGCCGCTAATTTATAGAATGTGCGCAGTATGGGGCGCGCATGAAGGTTCATTATTATTGTGGGTATTATTACTTTCATTTTGGAGTGTGGCAGTTAGTCGTTTCAATAAACGATTGGATCCTAAATTCACATCATTAATGTTATCGATTTTAGGATGGGTCACAGTTGGTTTTTTATTATTCTTATTATTTACCTCTAATCCATTTAAACGTTTGCTACCTGATGTACCGTTACAGGGGTACGACTTAAATCCACTCTTACAAGATCCTGGATTTGTAGGGCATCCACCCATGTTGTACATGGGGTATGTTGGCTTTGCGATTCCATTCGCGTTTGCGTTAGCACTATTAATTTCAGGTGATATAAAAAAAGATGCAATCAAATGGTTACGTCCTTGGGCATTGATTGCTTGGAGCTTTTTAACATTAGGCATCACATTAGGTAGTTGGTGGGCCTATCGTGAATTAGGTTGGGGCGGGTTTTGGTTTTGGGATCCAGTTGAAAACGCTTCATTTTTACCTTGGTTAGTAGGTACTGCGCTTATTCATTCGCTTTTGGTTTCGCAAAAACAAAACCATTTTTTACATTGGACTTTGTTACTTGCAATTATTGCGTTCGCACTAAGTTTACTTGGTACATTTTTAGTGCGTTCAGGTGTGATTACATCAGTACATGCTTTCGCTTCTGATCCAACACGTGGTGTTGCAATGTTAATTTTCCTGGGATTTGTAATTGGCAGTTCATTTTTAATTTACGCTTTACGTGCAACAAAACTTCCTGCCACACCACAATTTAATTTTTGTTCAAGAGAATTATTTTTATTTGTGAACAATTTAATTTTAGTTGTAGCGATGTTCACAGTGTTATTAGGCACGCTTTATCCCTTAATTATTGATGTATTAGAACTTGGAAAATTATCGGTAGGGCCACCATATTTTAATGCAATCATGATACCGTTGACATTTTTAACATTATTTTTAATGGCGATTGGCATTCATGTCCGATGGCAGCAAGATAATTGGTGTGATGTCATTAAAAAATTAACGATTATTTTCATCATTACACTTGTTGCAGCTCTAATTTTATTTTTTATTTCTAAAAAAATTACCTTTGTGTTCGGTATTGCATTAAGTATTTGGGTCATCAGTAGCACAATTTTACTATTGATAAAAAAATTAAAATCATCAAATAAAAATATATTGCAACAACATTTTTTAGGTATGTTAATTGCACACATTGGATTAGCAGTTTTTGTTATTGGGGTTACAGCATTATCAACATTTCAAACTGAACGTGATGTCAGAATGAAAATTGGTGAAACAGTTAAATTATCGAGTTACGAATTTTCTTTTGCAGCGTTGAAGGCAAAACCAGGCGCGAATTATCAAAGTACCGAAGCAACGTTTATTGTAAAAAAACAAGATAAAACGATAGCGACGTTATATCCAGAAAAACGTTTTTATCCAGCTAGAAAAATGATGATGACTGATGCTGCTATAAAAATAGGCCTTTTTCGTGATATTTACATCGCATTAGGTGAACCACTCGATAAAAACAGTTGGTCAGTACGATTGTATTTAAAACCATTTGTAAGATGGATTTGGTTTGGCGGCTTTTTTATGGTGATAGGTGCATTGATCTCTGCAATGCAGTTAATCAAACGGAGAGCGTCATGAAACTAAAAATAGTTTTACCATTCATTATCTTTGCTATTTTGATGTTCTTTCTATCAAAAGGCTTACATCATGATCCTAAAAAATTACCGTCTGTGTTAATTAATCAAAAAGTACCGGTATTTTCACTAGTTGAACTAACGAACAATAAAGACACATTTTCAAATCAAGATTTAGTAGGACACATCAGTTTATTAAATGTATGGGCAACTTGGTGTACTGAATGTAAAGCTGAATTTTCATTGTTGTTGCAAATTGCAAAAGAAAAACGCATACAATTTTATGGTTTGAATTATAAGGATAATCAAACAGCTGCATTAAATTGGTTAAAAGAATACGGTAATCCATATAAAAAAATTGGTTTTGATGTTTCAGGTTTAGTTGCAATTAATTTTGGTGTTTACGGTACACCCGAAACCTTTTTAATTGATAAACAAGGTGTGATCCGATATCGCTATGTTGGTGCACTGACAAATTATGCATGGCAACAGCAATTTTTACCGAGGATTGAACAGCTTGAAAAAGAGTAAATTCATTTATTTTTTCATTATTTTCTTAATGTTTTTGCAAGTATCTGTTGCTACTGAAGATTTATATCCTTTTCAACAGGCATCAGAACAACAACGATTTCAAACTCTACTAAAAGAAGTACGTTGTTTAGTTTGCCAAAATCAAAATTTAATGGATTCTGAAGCGCCACTGGCAGCTGATTTACGTATGCAAGTTTATCGTTTAATGCAAGAAGGAAAATCAGACAAAGAAGTATTGCAATATTTAACTGCACGTTATGGTGATTTTGTGTTGTATGAACCGCCATTGAAACTGCAAACCTATTTTCTTTGGTTTGCGCCAATTATTTTATTTGTTATTGGTAGCGGTTTTTTATTTCATTTAGTACGAAAGAAAAATAAATAGGACATAAAGTGGAACGATTATTTTTTGGAGCTGTAGTGTTGTGTTTAGTCGTAGCAGTTTTATTAATTGCTATACCATTTTTTATTCAGCAAAAAAAATATCACGACAAATCAAAAATTTTTTATTTTGTGCTATTCATCTTAGTACCTTTACTTGCAATTTTAATGTATGGCTATTTAGGAAATTTTTCTCTGCAACGTAATGCTTGGTTAACCAGTGCATTTATTGAGCAGATGAAATCACCCCAACAAATAATTGGAAAATTAAAAGAACGATTGAAACAAGAACCAGAAAGTTCAGAAGGATGGTATTTGCTAGGGCGATTATATCTAAGTCAGCAACAATACCTTGAAGCAGAACAAGCATTTACTAAAGCTTTGGCATTGGCGCCAACTAATCCAATTATTTTAAATAACTATGCTGTTGCTAAATATTTAAATCATCATTATCAAGAAGCAATTAACGCTTGGCAGCAATTATTAAAAATAATTCCCGCTGATAGCGAAGATGCAAAATTTGTAAAACAAGCGATTGAGAAAGCAAAGCAAGAAAAAGACAATAAGAAATAATATTTTTGTATGCTATCTGTTGTCATGCCAGCGCAGGCTGGCATCCAGTTTCGATATTAAATATTTTGATAGATTTTGCCTCGCATGAACTTTACTCGCTTAACTGGATGATATTTTTTCGATTAATTCTAATTTTTTTATTGACGATAAAGTTTGATTTACTCCGGACGATAATTGTCTAAAATGCCGTTATGTATTTAGGATGAATACCGCATTTAAAATTTATAAAAACGGAGAATTCAATGAAGAATGCTCTTTTGCTCATAGCATCAATCACTGTAGTCATTGTCTCGTTCTACATCGTTATTGTAGGCGGGAAGGGTAAACCAAATACCCAAGTATCGCAGCTTGATGATGCAGGTTTGGTTCGCGCAATTGCAGTGGATATGGATGGCAAAGGCGAATTATCAGCAAATGATATTTTAAATGGTAAAGATGCAATCCTAGTTCTCAATTTACGTTTAGCACCGCAACGTGTATTACAAATGATTCAAAAAGAAAGTGGTGGTGCGAATACTGATCGTACAATCTATGTGTTTAATGATCTGTTCAGTTTGGCTCAATTTGATATCGATAATAACAACGTCATTGATGGCCAAGATCCTCTTTATCCAGCATTAACATTAATTATGTTTCAAGATGGCAAAATTTTTAGACAAATCAGCGCATACAATGCAGGTATACGTGCAATTATTTTGAATCCAGAATATTTACTTTTAGAAGAACGTCAACAGCAAGAACGATTCGAGGCAATCGCTGCAACTGTAGTGATGGCAGATAGCAGTATTCGAATTGTGAAAGTAGTTGGTATTGATGTGAATGTTTTTAATCAGCCTCTACCTGAAATCACAAGCCCACAAACTGGCGAACCTACTATCTAAAAGCTTTATTTTGATTTTGGTTTTAGCTCGAGCGCTAAAGAATTAATACAATAACGTTTACCACTAGGTGCTGGGCCATCATCAAATACATGACCTAAATGTGCTTTGCAATTGCTGCAAACAATTTCTACTCGAACCATGTTATGAGACGTATCAATTATTTCTTCAATTACTTTTTGTTCAATTGCGTTAGTAAAACTTGGCCATCCTGTTCCGGAGTCATATTTTTGCTCGGAATCAAATAATTCTTGTTCACAGTTAACACAAACATAGATCCCAGACGTGTGACAGTCCCAATATTCACCTGTAAATGGGCGTTCAGTTTTTTTTAAGAAACAGACCGCATATTGTTCAGGTGTTAATTTTTTTGAAGGCGATTTTTTAGCCATAAGTAACCTTAAATATTAAGGAATCTGAAGGGAATAATAATAAGAGTATAGCAATAGCAACCTTAAGGAATTGAAGCCGCTGCTTTTATTTCTTTGAAGTTAATAAACAAAAACCGTTGTCCGATCTTTCATTAATAATGGCGAAATATGGATAACGGTTTTGTTTTGTTCGATTAGTAACGATAGTAATTGCTAATCGAATTAGTGGTAAACGCTAAAACTACGAGCATGTGTTCGTTTATGCATTAACGCAGGTGTTCTCGTACGTCTTGATTTCGCACGAATAACACGGCGTTTGGTATTAGCAAGTAAACGACGTTTTGTAGCTTTGCGTTTAGATTTTGTTTTAATGGAAAGTTTGATTGAGTTTAATGTTTTAGGATTAAATTTAATCATTTTTCCATTTTTTATTCCTTTCAACCAATGCGCGAATTTCAATCTTTGAATTGGTGTCCAGGTTTTTAAGCCATGAGAAAGTGCATAAAGTTCTTTCAATCTTTTATGTAAATTTGCTTTTGTTGTATGTGTTGCAACTTCAAGCATATTACTTAACAAGCTTGGATTACCTTTTGCACGTTTGGTTAATTTAAGATGTTTCAATGCACGATTGAAAATAATTAAATCTTTACCTTTCAAACTAATGGCAACGCGATTGATGTTAATGCGTTTTTGTTTAATAAAGCGGTTTAATTCTTTATTTACAAATTTCGCAAGAACAGGTTTTTTGCTGCCGTTTGAAGTTGTTTTAAATTCAATACGTACACGACCTTTGTTTTTAGCTGATTTCACTCTGTTGAAAAATTTTTTCAAAGCAGAAGACACTTTATCTTCGTTAAATTTCAAACAATTAACTTTGATAGGTTGAGTCTTAATTTTGAAATTTTCATCCATCAGAGCGTATCCAAAATATTTTTTGGATGGATTTAAATAAAACGCTGCTATTTGCTGTCTCATTTCTGTTTTCTCCATGTGGAACGTTAAAAATAACGTTTACATTGGGGGTATCGGATAAGATTTTAGAAACTTTAGAAATTTTTTTACTTCTAGTTTCCTTCGCGTTTTGTAGGGTGGGCAAAGCGCATAAGCGCGTGCCCACCGTCTTTTAACAATAACTACGGTGGGCACGGAGTTTTACGCCTTTGCCCACCCTACAAAGATCAAGCAAATTATGATTAGGGTTTCGCAATCTGGAACAAAACTATACAATCGACTTTTGCGAAGGAGTGACCACATGCCAACTCGTACTTTCTCTGAAGCGCTGACCTTTGATGATGTTTTACTAGTACCTGCTTATTCTGATGTCTTACCTAAAGAAGTTTCTCTAAAAACCCAATTAACGCGCGCAATTTCACTAAATATCCCTTTAGTTTCTGCAGCAATGGATACCGTAACTGAAGCCAAATTAGCAGTTGCCTTAGCGCAAGAAGGTGGGATTGGAATCATTCATAAAAATATGACACCTGAAGCTCAAGCAGCAGAAGTAAGAAAAGTGAAGAAATTCGAAAGCGGGATTGTGACTGATCCGATTACCGTTACACCAGAAACCACTGTAGCTGAATTAAGACAGATCACTCGAGCGCACCATATTTCAGGTATGCCAGTGGTGTTAGGGCAAAAATTAGTAGGTATTGTTACCGATCGAGATGTTCGTTTCGAAACCAATGAATCCCAAACAGTAGCCAATATTATGACGCCAGAAGAACGTTTGGTAACGGTGAAAGAGGGAACTCCAAGACAGCAAGTTGTAGATTTATTACGCCAACATCGAGTTGAAAAAATCTTAGTTGTTAATGAGCAATTTCAATTACGCGGCTTAATTACAGTAAAAGATATTCATAAAGCCAAAGAAAAACCATTTGCCTCAAAAGATTCATCTGAACGTTTACGTGTTGGGGCTGCAGTTGGAACGGGCGCAGATACGGAAGAACGGGTTCGCGCTTTGGTTCATGCAGGCGTGGATGTGATTGTTGTTGATACTGCACATGGCCATTCTAAAAATGTAATCGAACGCGTGAAGTGGATTAAAAAGAATTTTAAAGATTTACAAGTCATTGCTGGAAATATCGCTACTGGTGATGCGGCTACTGCGCTACTTGATGCTGGTGCTGATGCAGTAAAAGTAGGTATTGGCCCAGGCTCAATTTGTACGACTCGCGTCGTTTCAGGTGTGGGCGTGCCACAAATTACCGCAATTACTAATGTAGCTAACGCATTAAAAGGAAAAATTCCGTTAATCGCTGATGGCGGTATTCGTTTCTCAGGTGATATTGCGAAAGCGATAGCGGCAGGCGCCAATGTGGTAATGGTGGGTGGTTTACTTGCTGGTACCGAAGAAGCGCCTGGTGAAATTGAGTTATTTCAAGGACGTTCGTATAAATCTTATCGCGGCATGGGCTCAATTGGCGCAATGGTACAAGGCTCAAAAGATCGTTATTTCCAAGATACAACTGAAACAGAAAAACTCGTGCCAGAAGGTATTGAAGGACGTGTACCGTATAAAGGATCAATGGTGAAAGTCGTTGAACAATTGATGGGTGGCGTACGTTCAGGTATGGGATATTTAGGCTGTAGAACAATTGCTGAATTGCAACAAAAAGCACAATTTGTGCGTATTACCGGTGCCGGTATCCGCGAAAGTCATGTGCACGATGTACGTATTACTAAACAAGCACCAAATTATCAGGTAGATGAGTAAAGATGAGTAAAAAGGATTCCTCCTTTTTATTTTTTGTAGGGTGGGCAAAGACGCGAAGCGTCGTGCCCACCATTTTCTAGCAACAACTTTTGGTGAGCACGCTAATCGCTTTGCCCACTCTACATAAGAATTAATGATTACATCTGGAATAAAGCCCATGACCACCAACATACATAAATACAAAATTTTAATTTTAGATTTTGGCTCTCAATACACTCAGTTAATCGCTAGACGATTACGTGAAATTGGCGTGTACTGCGAATTGCATCCGTTTGATATGTCGGAACAAGAAATCAAACAATTTAACGCAAACGGAATAATTTTATCTGGTGGTCCTGAAAGTGTGACGCAAACACACACACCGCGTGCACCTGAAATAGTTTTTGAATTGGGTTGTCCGGTACTTGGTATTTGTTATGGCATGCAAACCATGGCGCAACAATTAGGTGGTACGGTCGTACAAGGAAAACAAAGTGAATTTGGTCACGCTTATTTGTCGTTACATAAACATTCTTTATTGTTTAAAGAAATTGAAGATCAAACTGCAAGCGATGGTAGTGCATTAATCGATGTTTGGATGAGTCACGGTGATGTTGTGACGCAAGTACCAACTGGATTCGATGTAATTGCCACATCAAACAATAATGAAATTGCGGCAATGGCAAATGAAGACAAACATTTTTACGGTTTGCAATTTCATCCTGAAGTAACGCATACCAAACAAGGTAAACGTATGCTTGAGCGTTTCGTGAAAGAAATCTGTCATTGCGAAACCTTATGGACAGCAGGAAATATTATCGATGACGCGATTGAACATATTCGCGAACAAGTTGGAACAGACAAAGTATTACTTGGATTATCGGGTGGCGTTGATTCATCTGTTTTAGCAGTTTTATTGCATCGCGCGATTGGCGAACAACTTGAATGTGTATTTGTTGATAATGGCTTATTACGTTTAGATGAAAAAAAACAAGTAAAAACTTTATTCGATAAACATTTTGGTATGCGTGTGCACTACATTGAAGCCGAACAAGATTTTTTATCTGAATTAGAAGGTGTAATTGATCCAGAACAAAAACGAAAAGTTATTGGTCGAGTTTTTATTGAAGTGTTTGAGCGTGAAGCAAAGAAATTAGCCAATATAAAATGGTTAGCGCAAGGCACAATTTATCCTGACGTTATTGAATCTGCTGCATCAAAATCAGGAAAAGCAGTAGTCATTAAATCGCATCACAATGTTGGTGGCTTACCTGAACGCATGAATTTGAAATTATTAGAACCATTACGTGAATTATTCAAAGATGAAGTAAGAACAATTGGTTTAGAACTTGGATTGCCATCTGAAATTGTATTTCGTCATCCCTTTCCTGGACCTGGATTAGGCGTCCGTGTTTTAGGGGAAGTAAAAGAAGCATATTTGAAAAAATTACGCTTAGCTGATCATATCTTCATGCAAGAATTGCATCATTCTGGTTGGTATCAAAAAGTAAGCCAAGCATTTGCAGTTTATATCCCACAAAAATCAGTTGCCGTTATGGGTGATGGTCGAGTTTATGATGATGTCATTGCCATTCGAGCAGTTGAAACCATTGATTTTATGACTGCACATTGGGCGCATTTGCCTTATGAATTACTGGGTAAAATTTCAAATCGGATCATGAATGAAGTAAAAGGAATTTCGCGCGTTGTTTATGATATTTCCGGCAAACCTCCTGCAACAATCGAATGGGAATAGAAAATTACAGCCACCAGTATTGGATGCAAGAAGCGCTAAAACGTGCTGAATTTGCGCGTTCTCAAAACGAAGTGCCAGTAGGGGCGATTATTGTTGCTGATAATCGCATTATCGCCGAAGGCTGGAATCAGCCGATTGCAACTCATGATGCTTCTGCGCATGCTGAAATGATTGCAATTAGGCAGGCAGGTTTAGCTTTAACTAACTATCGTCTATTAGATGTCACCCTCTACGTCACACTTGAACCCTGCATTATGTGTGCAGGCGCGATTATTCATGCGCGAATTAAGCGTTTGGTTTTTGCTGCATTTGACCCAAAAGCAGGGGCATATGACAGTAAATTCGATATTTTGAAAAAAAATTACCTAAATCATCAGGTGCAATGCGAATGCGGTGTGCTCGAAGAGCAATCGCGAACGCTATTACAAAATTTTTTTAAAGAAAGACGATGAGATTTCTTAAATTTAGTCCAGAAAATGCTCACTTTTCCGCTCATTTCTTGTTACTATAGAGCCGTTTTTTTGTAGCTTTTCATTGATAAAATAAAAGGACTAGGCAAGCCATGCTGACTTTATTTGGTGATTCAGCGCTCTCCAATTTTCGACGCGAAAAATTATTCCAAACCCTTAAAACAATAGACGCCAACATTGGCGATCTACAAACTCAGCATATTTATTTCGTCGATCAAAAAAAATCAGTTTCAGATACTGAAAAGCAAACGCTTCATCAATTATTACAAGCCACAGAATTAAGACTACCAACTTCGGCACATGAGCGATTAGTTTTAGTTGTACCACGTATAGGTACAATTTCGCCTTGGTCTTCTAAAGCAACTGATATCTTGCATCATTGCGGTTTAGATATTTCCCGTATAGAACGAGGTGTTTGTTATTGGCTGCATTATCCAAATGCCTCAACGGAAGCTGTCGCTAATGAGTTAATAGCAAAATTATATGATCCGATGACCGAAACAGTTTTATTTGGAATTGATGACGCCAAAAAATTATTTTTATCTGCCAAACCTGCACCACTCCAAACAGTAAAATCAATTGAAGAAGCCAATAACAGATTGGGTTTGGCATTAAATAAAGATGAAATTGCATATTTAACTAAACATTTTACAGCGTTAAAACGTGATGCTACTGATGTTGAATTGATGATGTTTGCTCAAGCCAATTCAGAACATTGTCGTCATAAAATTTTTAATGCCAATTGGATCATTGATGATGAACAACAAGCAAAATCACTATTTTCAATGATTAAAAACACATATGAACATCACTCTACCGATATTTTATCTGCTTATGTTGATAATGGCGCAGTATTAAAAGGCTTTAAAGAAAAGCGTTTTTTCCCAAATCCCTCCGATCATGTTTATCAATTTACTGAAGAGCAAATCGATATCGTTATTAAAGTTGAAACTCATAATCATCCAACCGCAATCGCACCATTTCCTGGTGCTGCAACTGGAGCAGGCGGTGAAATTCGTGATGAAGGCGCAACTGGGCGCGGTGCTAAACCAAAAGCAGGATTAGCTGGATTTTCTGTTTCTAATTTGCGTATTCCAGGATTTGTTCAACCATGGGAAACACATGCAGGTAAGCCTGATCATATCGTTTCAGCTTTTGAAATTATGCTTGATGGCCCAATTGGTGCTGCTTCTTTTAACAATGAATTTGGTCGTCCAAATTTATGTGGTTATTTTCGTACCTATGAACAATTGGTCAAAGATCCAACTGGTATGGCATGGCGTGGTTACCATAAGCCAATCATGATTGCAGGTGGTCTAGGTAATATTCGTCATCAACACGTTGAAAAATTAGATGTTTCAGCAAACGCAAAAATTATTGTGTTAGGCGGTCCAGCAATGGAAATTGGTTTAGGTGGTGGTGCTGCATCATCTATGACAGCAGGACAAAGTTCACAACAACTTGATTTTGCATCAGTACAACACAGTAATCCTGAAATGCAGCGTCGCTGCCAAGAAGTAATTGATCGTTGTTGGGCATTAGGTGCAGACAATCCTATTTTATCTATACACGACGTTGGTGCTGGCGGACTTGCAAATGCTATTCCAGAGCTAGTTGCAGGAAGTGATAAGGGCGGTGTATTTCAACTACGCGCAATTCCAAATGATGATCCAGGTATGTCACCACTCGCAATTTGGTGTAACGAAGCGCAAGAACGTTATGTGATTGCAATTGATGCTGACAAAGTAAATATATTTTCAAAACTTTGCGAACGTGAGCGTTGCCCATTTGCTATTGTAGGTGAAGCAACTGCAAATCAACATTTAACAGTTGAAGATTCTCATTTTCATAACAACGCAGTTGATATTCCAAACGAATTATTATTTGCGAAAACACCAAAGCTATTAATCGATACAAAAAAACAAAGCGTTGAGCATTCTGCACTTGTGTATGAAAACATCGATTTACAAGAAGCTTGTGAGCGTGTCTTACGTTTACCTGCAGTCGCAAATAAAAACTTTTTAATTACTATAGGTGATCGAAGTGTTGGTGGGTTAGTTGCGCGCGATCAAATGGTTGGTCCATGGCAAGTGCCAGTTGCAGATGTTGCGGTAACGACCAACGGCTTTGATAGTTATAGCGGTGAAGCAATGAGCATGGGTGAACGTACACCTATTGCATTAATTAATCATGCTGCATCAGGACGTATGGCAGTAGCAGAAAGCTTATTAAATATTGTTGCAGCACCAATTATAAAATTATCTGATGTCAAACTTTCTGCCAATTGGATGGCTGCAAGTGGTTATGCTGGTGAAGATGTTGGTTTATATGAAACGGTAAAAGCAGTTGCGATGGAATTATGTCCACAATTAGATGTCACTATTCCCGTCGGTAAAGATTCTTTATTCATGCGTACACGTTGGGACGATAAACAAGTCACCGCACCTTTATCATTAATTATTAGCGCCTTTGCACCGGTTAGTGATGTACGTAAAACCTTAACGCCAGAATTAAAACCTGATAGCGAAACCATGTTGTTATTTTTTGATTTAGCAAAAGGGAAACAACGTTTAGGTGCATCAGCATTAGCACAAGTCTATCAACAATTAGGTGATGCCGTTCCTGATGTTGACGATCCAGAATTATTAAAATTATTTTTTGATTTAATCCAAACACTGAATCAACAACATTTATTGTTGGCCTATCACGATCGATCAGATGGTGGTTTATTTACAACATTATGTGAAATGGCATTTGCATCTCATCTTGGTTTAAATATTCAGCTTGATTTATTAGGTTCTGATCCACACGCTATTTTATTTAATGAAGAATTAGGTGCTGTTGTTCAAATTGCAAACGTACATTACGAACAAGTAAAAACCATATTGCAGAAATTTTCACTGGAGCATATTTGCTATCCAATCGGTGTAATCAATAACGATGATGAAATTCGTTTTTCACATCGCAAAGAAATTATTTTGCAAAGCAAACGCATAGATTTACAGCGTATTTGGACTGAAACCAGTTATAACATGCAAAAATTACGCGATAATCCAGACTGTGCAGAACAAGAATTCGAACGTTTATTGCAAGCTAACGATCCAGGATTACATGCACGATTATCATTTGATCCAAAACAAGATATCACCACACCTTTTATTTCTAGTAAAAAACCACGTGTTGCGATTTTACGCGAACAAGGCGTAAATGGTCAGATTGAAATGGCTGCTGCATTTACTCGTGCTGGTTTTGAAGCTGTAGATGTACATATCAACGATATTATTTCAGATGATTTAGATTTGTCGTCATTTAAAGGACTTGCAGCATGTGGTGGTTTTTCATATGGCGATGTTTTAGGTGCGGGTCGTGGTTGGGCAAGTACGATTCTTTATCATTCTCGTGCACGCGACGTGTTTCAAACATTTTTTAATCGTACAGACACATTCGCTTTAGGTGTATGTAATGGTTGTCAAATGATGTCGCAATTAAAAGAATTAATTCCAGGTAGTCATCATTGGCCGAGCTTTTTACGTAACACATCTGAACAATTTGAAGCGCGTTTAGCATTAGTCAAAGTTATGCCGTCAAAATCAATTTTATTTCAAGGTATGGCAAATTCGATTGTACCGATCGTCGTATCACATGGTGAGGGCAGAGCGTATTGGCACAATCAAGAACATCTGCAATATGCGTTAGAAAATAATTTAGTAAATTTATCTTATGTTGATAATTACGAAGAAATCACCGAACACTATCCAGAAAATCCAAACGGTAGTCCAAATGGTGTAACCGCATTATGTAACGACGATGGTCGTTTTACATTAATGATGCCACATCCTGAGCGTGTATTTAGAACCGTACAATTTTCATGGCATCCATCTGAATGGCAAGAAAATAGTCCTTGGTTCCGTTTATTTCAAAATGCGCGACTGTGGGTTAAATAATTGAATTTTAGTTGAAAACAACGATCAAAGAGGATCCTTTATATGATGAAAGGTATAGAAAAAATTACAAAAGCTGTTAGTAGAAATCCATCTACAAGTAGTACGACAAATCTTTTAGACAATTTAGAAGAAGTTACACCAGAAGAAATTGAGCAAAGAGAACAACAGCAAAAAGCACAAGATGAGCGTGAACGTGAAGAAGTTCGCAAAAAAAATGAAGCTTTAGCGAAAGGCCAAAATCCATTTGCTATTTCAACTGAACAAGAATCAGATGATGATGAAGAAGAATTATTAGTTCAGGATAAGAGCGATGAAGAAAGTAATTCATCAGAAGATGATTCAGAACAAATGCAAAATAATAATAATTATCAAAATGATGAGCAAAGTGATGGTGAATTAGAACAAAGTGACGATGATGATAATGAGCAACAAGTAGTTGTTATAAAAACCCGCGAAGAATTGTTAGAACACGCACAACAAATTGCACAACAAAATAAAAATCAATTAAATAAATTTAAAAATATGTTTGGTAGTAAGGGCAGGGATCAAACATCAAGACCAAATATGTTGCCACAACCGCCAACAATGCAGTACAGATATAACAGTATTCCAATTGGAACAAGTGAAGATTTAAAAAAACAAATTGAAAAACAAGCTAAAGAACAGCAAAAAAAAGAAGCAAATAACGTGAAGTCTTATAAACCAGGTTTATTTGGGTTTAGAAAGAATAAAGGTCCTGAATTTGAAGCAGTTCAAATTCCAACATATGTTGCAGCAGATTCTACAACTTCGGGATTAGCTACTTCACCTACTACTCAAAGCTCATTACTTGTTTCAACTGCTACTTCAACAAATAGTCAAAAACCTACACGCATTAATTCAGGATCAACTTATCAATCGTTATCAAGTGATGAAGCTATATCTTCTTCAATGGTTGACTTAGAGGAAAATTCTTTTGAGCTAGTTGAAAAGCAAGACTACACAAAAGACGAAGAAAAATTATACAACCATGTTCTTGAAGTTAGTCGTTTAGAAGCAGAAATAAAACAAGAAAAAAAGCAATTACGAAAAAAATATTTTAAGTTTGAAATTGATTTAGATCGAACAAGAGAGATTCTGGAAAACAATAACAACAATAATAATTATTCTGAATTCGGTGAATATCAATCAAGTGAAGATTTTCTAAAAAGACTAGAAGCATTAAATAGTAAAAAAGCAGAATTAGAAAAAAAGAAAGAAGAAATTAAAAAATTATTGACTGCTATAAAAATTGAACAAGATATTGATAATGGTGAAGAACCTAAAAATACGATTAGCCAATTCTTTTCTAATGTATTCGAATCAAGACCAAAACGCTCATTTAAAGACACAGAACAAGCATCTTTATTTGTTGCTTATAAACTCGAAGAAAATTTCGAAGAAGTTGAAAAAGTAAAATTAGAAGAAAAAACTGATATTAAAAGTGAAAATTATTCTTTAATTTCACGCAATAGACAAATAGAAGAACAAATTAAAGGGTACGAAACAGAAGAAAGCAAAAATCTAACAGAAATAAGAAAATTACAAAAAGAGTACCAAATAAATTTAGAAAAAATAACTGAAAATAAAATTTATTCTTTAATTTTAAGTAAAAGACAAAAAGAAAAAAAAATTAAACAGCACGAAAATAAAGAAAGTGAAAATTCAACAGAAATAGAAAAGCTACAAAAAGAGTACCAAACAAATTTAGAAAAAATAAATCAATTACGTCAGTCTTTGTATCAAAGTTGGCAGCCAATCGTTTTACAAAAAAAATTAGAGGAATTAAGAGAAGAAAAGCGAGAAGTTAAATTTAAGATTCAAACTTTCAGTAATGATTTATTTACACAAAAAAATGCAAGATTGTCTTTGCAAAAAGACGTGCTAAATTTTGATTTATCTCGAAATAAAATTTTACTCAAAGAATTTAAAGCAAAATTAAAGAGTTTACAGCTTAAACTTGAATTTATTGAGCTAGAGAATCAAAACAAAGCGTTAACAGAACAAAATGAAAATGTTTTAGAGCATTCACAGCAACAAGCGAAAGATGTTGAGCAAGCTAAACTCGATTTACAAAATGCTCAAAAAGAATTTTTTAGTAATCAACAAAAAAGCCAAGAATTAGCTGCTACGTTAACTGGATTAGTCAACAAAGAAGAAGATGAAATTTTTAAAGAATTTGGAAAATCTGCAGATGAACTAGAAAAAGATTTATCGATTCAAATCAGTACTTTGCGTAGCAACCAACAACAATTAAAAACAAAAATTTCATCATTGCAATTAGTACTGACTGATAACGACAAACTTCTTCAGGAAATAAATCAAACTAATCAAAAAATTAAAAACAATGACCAAAGACAAAAAGCAATTATTAAAGAATTATATGAGAATATTAAGCAAGAAAAAGAAGAACTAGAGAAACAATTGCATAGTTTAGAAGAAGATTCAGCATTAAATGTGACTGCTAATGTTGATATTTTTAATCGTATCCAATACGCATTGGATTTAAAAATTAAGGAATTGCTTGAACTTAATCATTTAGCAGATTTGGATCTTGAAGAATTAAGAAAAGCAACTAATGCATTAAAATCAAATGTCGAAGAATTAAGAAACACAGTTGCGCAACAAGAACAGCAAAGGGAACTATTAGAAGGTATATTACAAAACAAAATAGTTTTAGAACCTCAAGTTATAGATCAACTACAATTTTTAACTGAATCAGAGTTACAACATGAAGTACAAAAAGAAAATATACATCAACTAACTAACCAAATTAGTGATAAAGAGCATGAATTAACTCAATTAAGGATGCAGGTTGAAGCGCAAGCAGATTTGTGGCAACAGATAAATGTAATTAATCAAAAATTAATACGATTAAAATTAATAAATGCAATAAAAGATAAATTAGCTTTGTTAGATGAACAATCAAGTAAAACAGATCAAGTAAGTGAGCAGATCCTTAATTTCAGTAGAAAATTAGCTTTATCAAGAAAAAAATTACAGCAAGAATTAGAGAAACCATTAAATATACGTCAAGAAAGTCAAATTAAATCTTTTGAAGCAGATATCGAAGAAAAACAGAAGCGAATTCAACAGTTACAAGACAGTGTTGATCCAAGAGTAATTGAAAAGCAAAAAACTTTTCTAAATTCTAAATTATCTCTTCTTAATGAAAGTGAAATTACTGAACCCCAAAATCAACTCAAAAATACATTAAAAGAATTAAAACAACAAATCGTTGATCCAGGTGTATGGCAAAAGATTCATCAGGTAACTCAAGAAGTAGACCATTTAAAAACATTATTAAATTATACGAGAGATACTTTATATAAAGTTGAAAAAGAGCTTACTTATAAAAAGCAATTGAGTATTTTCATTCAAATTTTACAAAAAATAATAGAAAAAATTAATTTGGTTAAATCTTGTATCGTACCTACAAATAACCAAGTTACTTCACAAGTATCATTAACAAATTTACAACTCGATGATGATGTATCAGAAGATGATGCATCATCAGATACATCTAATGAAACTGAAGAACAACAAGAAGAAAAGGATGATACGTCTCCAATCTTAAACGTTATTAATACAAAAGTTGGTATTGAAGAAGGTACACAAGATACTATAGAAGCTTTTAATACAGGTTTAGTGGATGTCAGTGTGAATTCTGTAGCGCAAAAGAAACCAGAAAAAAAATCATCAGAAGGAAAATTTGTTCGTATTATTCCAGATGAAATTTTTGAAGCTAAAGAAGAACAACAGAAAATTCAGCAGAAAAAAATTGAACAGCAAGTTAAAAAAGCCATTCAACCAAAAGCAGAATGGCAAAAGAAAATTGAACATCACAACAGTAAATTTGATGCTTTTTTCACATCAGTATTTAGAGCGGTTGATCGAGCATTAGGTTTGGATCAAAAACGAGTTGATGATGCTAGTGATTTGTTAGTTGAAGACAATGATGATCAACCATTTACTCCTGTTGAAATGCTTGTAACCACAGCTGTTACACCTGATCCTAAAGCAGAGAAACTATTGAAAGATTTCCTGCCAATGCAAGCGAACTCTAAACCTACGTTTGTGGCTTTGGATGAACAACAATCTGAACAATCCGAAATACAAACACCAACTACTGTTAGTGCAAATAAACCTCAAGTAGAAAATGTAGTTAAATTTAAACCATCAACAACAACTTTTGATGATGATTTGCTTGTAAGTAATGAAGAATTTGATTTACCAGCGCAAATACAAGCTATCCAATCTAATATTTTAACTTTATTACAACCTTATCTAACTAATTCTAACAATGGTGCAGCAGAGAAATATATTGTAGATCGTACCAAACAAACACTTTGGGCTATTGCGCAACATTTTGGGCGTTTAGAAAATGAAAATAATGCAATTCCTTATTTGCATTTGCTGATGCAAGACATTATTGCTGATGAAGAAGGGAAAGAATTACAAAAACAAATTGTAACTTTATTGATGCCGTTAAAAATAACGGACTCTACAGAAGAAAAAGAAATAGAAGAATTATACAACGCATTAAAGGACTTTATTTATCGACAAATTGCTCTCAAAGCGGTATCAGATTCAGCATTACTTCACTATTTAACAAGAGAAAAATGTATCCTTGAGAATCCACTTGCACTTTCACCAAAAACGTCTAAGACGAGTATTTCATCTGTAGCTGATATGGACGCGCTGCTTCCGCTGGATACAAAGTCTAAATCAACAAATTCATCGAAATTTGGTTCAGGATTGGTTGCATTTTTAAGCAAAATATCAATTACAACTAAACAAAAAAATGGTCAGCCAAACAGCCAAGCAACGGTTCATGCAAACAATAAGCAAAATAACCAAGCATCATTAATTGAAGCTGAGCGTGATAAATTTATTAATTCTGCTGAACCAGCTACTGTTACTACATTAGTTACAATGAACAAATCATCAACATAGTTTAAAAGGAGCCTTTTATATGCGACTTGTTTTATTCGGTGCTCCAGGCGCTGGAAAAGGAACACAATCACAATTTATTTGTGAACGATATAGTATTCCTCAAATTTCAACTGGAGATATGTTACGACAAGCGGTAAAAGAACAAACTAAATTAGGTCAACAAGCAAAACAATATATGGATGCAGGTGAATTGGTACCAGACGATGTCATCATCGCAATGGTCAAAGAACGCATTGCAAAACCAGATTGTGAAAAAGGTTTCTTATTGGATGGTTTTCCACGTACTTTGGCGCAAGCTCATGCACTAGAAAAAGCTGGAGTTGCATTAGACTCAGTAGTTGAAATTAATGTTGATGATAATGAAATTGTAAAACGTTTGAGTGGTCGATTAGTGCATCCGCAATCTGGTCGAACTTATCATAATGAATTTAATCCGCCTAAAGTTTCTGGTCGTGATGACATTACCGGCGAACCATTAATTCAACGTGAAGATGATAAAGAACAAACCGTACGCAATCGTTTGAATGTTTATCATCAACAAACCAAACCATTACTCGATTTTTATAAACAAAAAGAATTATTTTTTAAATCCATCTCAGGAATTGGCACAGTCGATTCAATTCGTGAACAGATTTTTCATTTTCTCGATCATTATGTTGTATAAGGACGTTTTATGAGTGTAAAAGAAATTACCAAAGATAATTTTGAAGATACTGTTCAAAATAATCCAATCGTTGTACTAGATTTTTGGGCGCAATGGTGCGGACCATGTAAAGCATTTACGCCTATATTTCATGATGTTGCAGACGCAAATAAAGATATTGTATTCGGTTCTATTAATGTTGATGAACAACCTGAATTGGCAAATTTATTTGAAATTCGTGCAATTCCTTTTTTAATGATTTTAAAGAAAGGCACAATTTTATTTGCAGAATCAGGCACCTTACCAAAAACTGCATTGCAAGATTTAATTAATCAAGCAAAAGAAATTGATGAAACGAAATAAGCATCGAAGTTAATTGGTGGGCAACGAAGCTTTCGCTTATTTGCCCGCCTTAAAGCTTGATAATATTTTAAAAATTTAAGCTTTTTTTGATGGTCTACCGCGGCGTTTTTTGCCATTCGATTTTTGCATTGTAGTGATTGAAGATGATGCGCTTACTTTTTTTCTTCCTTGAGATTTACGTCTACCTCTTTTACTAGCAGTACTTTTTTCTGAAAGTAATTTTGCTAATTGTTTTTGAAAATCTTGCGCTAATTTATGCATTTTTTTTTGCAATTGATGCACATGTTTTTCTAAAGAAGCAGTGGTTGATGTTTTAGCTGCTTGTTGTCTTATTTCTGCTATTGATTTTATTGGACGTCGACCGCGCTTAGTTTTTTTCATAACTATCTCCCTGTCATTATTTTGAAAATAAAAATCCTACACGGAAAACTATTTCAGTTTTTGACAGAGAGATAAAGCATTATTTTTTGCGTTTTTGGATTGGAACGTAATTTCGTTCGGTTGATCCAGTATAAAGCTGACGAGGACGACCAATTCGCATATTTGGATCACTCATCATTTCAGTCCATTGCGAAATCCAGCCCACTGTACGTGCAAGTGCAAAAATAACAGTGAACATATTTTCAGGAATACCAAGTGCGCGAAGTGTAATACCTGAATAGAAATCGACATTTGGATATAGTTTTTTCTCAATGAAATAATCATCTTCGAGTGCGATTTTTTCGAGTTGTAACGCAATTTGGAACAATGGATCGTCTTTAGCGCCGACTGTATCTAATACTTCATGACAGGTTTTGCGCATGACAGTTGCACGTGGGTCGTAATTTTTATAAACGCGATGACCGAAGCCCATTAAACGGAATGAATCATTTTTATCTTTTGCACGCGCAATATATTTACCAATGTTATCGACGTGACCTATTTCTCTTAACATGTTGAGTGCAGCTTCGTTGGCACCGCCATGAGATGGTCCCCAAAGTGCAGCAATACCAGCTGCAATACATGCAAATGGATTTGCACCAGTTGAACCAGCTAATCGCACAGTTGATGTTGAAGCATTTTGTTCATGATCAGCATGTAAAGTGAAAATACGATCCATAGCACGAACTAAAATTGGATCAAATTTTTTGGTTTCACTTGGTACATTGAACATCATGTGTAAGAAATTTTCGGTATAATTTAATTCATTTTTTGGATACATGAATGGTTGACCGATAAAATATTTGTAACACATTGCAGCAATCGTTGGGATTTTTGCAATTAAGCGAAGAGCCGCTAATTGGCGATGTTCGGCATTATGTACGTCTAATGAATCGTGATAGAAAGAAGAGAGTGCACCAACAATACTTAATAAGATTGCCATTGGATGTGCATCGCGTCTGAAACCATTGATGAAGTTATAAACTTGTTCATGTAATAAAGTGTGATATTTGATGTTGTGTTCAAAAGCGTTTTTTTGTTCTTGTGTTGGTAATTCGCCATTTAATAATAAATAGCAAACTTCTAAATAATCGGATTGTTCAGCTAATTGTTCGATTGGGTAACCGCGATAAAGTAAAATGCCTTTGTCACCATCAATATAGGTAATTTTAGATTCACATGCTGCAGTTGCAGTAAATCCTGGGTCAAAAGTAAAAACTTGTTCTTGCGCTAAGGCTTTGATATCTACGACGCGTTGACCAATAGTTGGGGTATATATAGGTAAGGATAAATCTTTATTGTTTATATGTAGTTCTGCTTTTTCGGAACTCATGCGTACTCCTAGCATTATCTTTATGAAGAGGGGAAATTCATAATCGGCCGGCACTATAAAGGAATGAGGTGACATGTCAACGAATGGTGGACACAGCTTTTCACCCTTTTGCCCGCCTCACAAAGGTAGATTTTAAGCTGTAGGCTAGACAAAGAAATTAAAGATTTCATTCCCACCAGAAAGTTTGTTGAACTCATCAAATCTACTTTGTATTTTAAAAATCGAATCTATATACTATTGCGCGCTTTTGCCTGTACACAGGCAAAATTGGGGCAAAAAAAATTCATTTTTATGTTCGAGGAAAATCGTGAAATCACACCGACCTATTTTTCTTGATTTAACAGCAATTCAATTTCCAATCACAGCTATTGTATCTATTTGTCACCGTATATCTGGCGTTATTATTTTCTTAGCCATTCCCTTCCTTTTGTGGCTTTTACAATTGTCTTTAATTGCGCCGGAAACTTTTTATGATTTGAAATATTCCTTACCACATTCTTCATTAAGATGGTTACTTTGGGTGGTAATGGCAGCAGTAATTTTTCATATCTGTGCGGGTATTCGACATCTAGTTATGGATATGGGTTACGCTGAAAGCTTAAAAGCAGGGCGCCAAACATCTATGGTGGTATTTATAGTGGCAATTCTTCTCACAGTCATAGCAGGTATTTATTTATGGTAATGCTGATCAATGGCTTAACTGGAAATGGGGTACGCGATTGGATCGTACAGCGTGTCTCTGCAATTGTAGTCACACTTTATTTTCTCACAATAATCGGCTTTTTTATCACTCATTCTTATGTTGAATACGACGATTGGGCATTATTCATGTTCAGTCCCTTAATGCGATTATTCACTATTATCACTTTATTAAATGTTATGACTCATGCATGGTTAGGGATGTGGCGTGTAACCACCGATTACATCACCCATATCGGCATCAAAATGACTGTGCAATCCATTATTTTCTTATTTTTACTTGGATGCCTAATTTGGGGCATCGAAATTTTATGGGGTATTTAAGCAATGGCACTTTCGACTTATACCTATGATGCCATCATCATCGGCGGAGGCGGTTCAGGTTTAAGAGCAGCTCTGCAGCTTGCAAATTCCAATTACCGTGTCGCAGTTATTTCTAAAGTATTTCCTACTCGTTCACATACAGTATCAGCACAAGGTGGTATTAACGCTGCATTAGGAAATTCTGGTGATGATAACTGGCATTGGCACATGTATGACACAGTCAAGGGTTCTGATTATTTAGGTGACCAAGACTGTATTGAATATATGTGTAAAGAAGGCCCAACTGTTGTTTATGAATTAGAACATATGGGTTTGCCTTTTTCTCGAATCGATGATGGTCGTATCTATCAGCGTAAGTTTGGTGGCCAATCTAAAAATTTTGGTGGCGAGCAAGCAGCAAGAACATGCGCTGCAGCAGATCGAACTGGCCATGCGTTACTTCATACCCTCTATCAACAAAATCTCAAGATGAAAACCCACTTCTATAATGAGTGGTTTGCAATCGATCTAGTACCTGCAGAAAAGCCAAATGAATTTGCAGGATGACTGCACTTAATATCGAAACTGGCGAAACCGCATTTTTCAATGCTAAAGCAATTGTTTTTGCAACTGGTGGCGCAGGACGTATTTTCCAATCTACTACCAATGCTCTTATCAACACGGGTGATGGTTTAGGCATGGTGTTACGTGCAGGATTACCAGTACAAGATATGGAAATGTGGCAATTCCACCCGACAGGTATTGCAGGAGTTGGTTGTTTAATTTCCGAAGGAACACGCGGTGAAGGTGGTTATCTAATCAACAATAAAGGCGAGCGTTTCATGGAACGTTATGCGCCAAATGCTAAAGATTTAGCATCTCGTGACGTTGTTGCACGTGCAATTGCCGTTGAGATTCGCGAAGGACGTGGATTTGTTACTGATCATGGCATTCCATGTATTAAATTAAAGCTTGATCACCTCGATCCAAAAATCATTACTGAACGTTTACCTGGTATTCGCGAATTAGCGATGCATTTTGCTCACGTTGATCCAATTACAACTCCTATTCCAGTTGTTCCAACATGCCATTACAGCATGGGTGGTATTCCAACAAACGTAAATGCACAAGTGCTGACAAAAGATGCAAATGGTAATGATGCAGTTGTACCTGGTTTATATGCAGTAGGTGAATGTGCATGTGTATCTGTACACGGTGCTAATCGCTTAGGCGGAAACTCATTACTCGATTTAGTAGTATTTGGTCGAGCTGCAGGTTTGCATTTAGCAGAACACTTAAAAGAAATGCCATTACATATCGCAAGTCATACCGCATTAGAAAAAGGTTTTGAGCGTTATCAACGTTTGGAAACCAATCAACATGGTGAAAGCGTTGCTACTATTCGCGGCGATTTACAACGTGTGATGCAAGAAGATTTTGGTGTATTCCGTACCGCAGAAGTGATGCAAAAAGGCATACGTCGTTTAGAAGAAATTCGTATTCGTGCGCAAAAAGTAGTTCTTCATGATAAATCTAAAGTTTTCAATACTGCGCGTGTTGAAGCATTAGAATTAGATAATTTAATTGCTTCTGCATTTGCTACTGCATTGTCTGCTTTAACCAGACAAGAAAGTCGTGGTGCGCATAGTCGTGAAGATTTTCCAAAGCGTGATGATAAAAACTGGTTGAAACATACACTTTATTTTGAAGACAAAGATCGTATTGATTTTCGTGCAGTAAACATGTCACCAAAAACAGTGGCACCGTTTGAATTAAAAGAACGCGTTTACTAAACTTTTTAAGCGAGGCATTTCTAATGACATCTGAAACGATTGATATTGAGTTTTCGATTTCACGCTTTAACCCAGAAACAGATAAAAAGCCTTATATGCAATCGTTTAAATTAACGATTCAAAAAGACAGCGACATGATGTTGTTGCAAGCACTTATTTTATTGAAGCAACAAGATGAATCTCTATCTTTTCGTCGCTCCTGTGGCGAAGGTGTTTGCGGCTCAGATGGTATGAATATTAATGGTAAAAATGGTTTAGCTTGTACTACACCATTATCTTCATTAAAAACACCTATCGTGATTCATCCATTACCAGGTTTACCAATTATCCGTGACTTAGTTGTCGATATGGAACCGTTCTATAAACAATACGAACGTGTTGAGCCTTGGTTACAGCATCATGAAGGCGAGCCACCTGCAAAAGAATATCTACAAACACCAGCAGATCGTGAAAAATTAAATGGTTTATTCGAATGTATTTTATGCGCATGCTGTACCTCTTCCTGTCCTTCGTATTGGTGGAATCATGGCGATGATAATGGCTTTATTGGACCAGCTGCTTTGTTGTGGTTAAACCGTTTTGTTCAAGATAGTCGCGATACACAAGAGCATGAACGTTTAGAAAAAATACAAGATCCAAAAGCTATTTATGGCTGTCGCACAATTATGAATTGCACCAGTGTTTGTCCTAAAGATTTAAATCCAGCAAAAGCAATTTCTGAGTTAAGAACTGCAATGTTGGATGATAGTAAGAAAACGAGATAGTAATTAAATAACCCTCACTCGAGCGCTGATGCGCTCGACCTCTCTCGAAAGCGGGGGAGGTGAACAGAACTTTCTATTTCACCTCTCCCATGAAAATGGGAGAGGTCGACAACGCGAAGCGTTGGCGGGTGAGGGATAGAGAAATATTCATTTAGGTAAATCGTATGAAATCATCAAAAAGTTATTTCGAACAAATGCAACAATCATCTTTTTTATCAGGCGCAAATGCTGCTTATATCGATGAATTGTTTGAGCGTTTTCTAAATAATCCAAATGATGTTAGTCCTGAATGGCAACAATTCTTTCAGCAATTACCAAAAGTAAATGGACAAACTAGTGATATTTCTCATGCTGCAATTCGCGATGAATTATTGAAATTAGCACAAAGCTCCAATCGTAAAACTGCTGCTGTAGTAGTAAGCGGCGATGCTAAACAACAAAAAGCGCAAGCGCATGTATTGCAATTAGTTGAATCCTACAGAAGCTATGGCCATCTAGCGGCTGATCTTGATCCTTTGCATTTAGCGCCTCGTGGTTCAGTACCTGACTTAGAACTTTCACATCACCAATTAGGTGTTAGTGAAATGAATGAAGTATTTAGTACCGAATCTCGTCTTACTAAAAATGGCGCGCCATTAAAAGAAATCGTTACTGTACTGAAAAAAACCTACTGCGACACATTAGGTTTTGAATACATGCATATTAGTAACAGCGAACAAAGAAAATGGCTCGAAGAACGAATTGAATCAACACAAGCACATCCTCAATATACTGCAGCACAAAAAAAACAGATTTTAGAATCATTAATTGCAGCAGAAGGATTAGAAAAATATTTAGGTTCTAAATATGTTGGACAAAAACGTTTTTCATTAGAAGGTGGCGATAGTCTTATTCCATTATTGAAACGTGTAATTGATCGTTCAGCGGAACACGGCGTAAAAGAATTAGTAATGGGCATGGCGCATCGTGGTCGATTAAATGTATTAGTCAACATTCTCGGTAAAGAACCAAGTGAGTTATTTCAAGAATTTGAAGGTAAATATAGCGTAAGCCAATTATCTGGTGACGTTAAATATCACAAAGGATTTTCATCTGATCTTGCAACACCACATGGTGATTTGCATGTTTCACTTGCATTTAATCCATCACATTTAGAAATTATTAATCCAGTTGTTGAAGGTTCAGTACGCGCACGTCAACAACGTCGCAATGATCAACAACGTGATGAAGTTGTACCATTACTTATTCACGGTGATGCTGCATTTGCAGGTCAAGGTGTTGTAATGGAAACACTTAATTTTTCACAAGCTCGTGGTTATTGTACCGGTGGAACAGTACATATTGTTGTGAACAATCAAATTGGATTTACAACAAGTAATCCGCTAGATGCACGCTCAACTTTATATTGCACGGATATTGCAAAAATGGTGCAAGCACCAGTTATTCATGTAAACGGCGATGATCCTGAAGCTGTAGTATTTGCAGCAGAACTCGCACTTGATTTTCGTATGCGTTTTAAAAAAGACGTAGTCATTGATTTAGTTTGTTACCGTAGACATGGTCACAACGAAGCAGATGATCCGTCAATCACTCAACCAGTTATGTATGAAAAAATTAAAAGTCATCCAACAATTGTTGAAATTTACGGCAAAAAATTAATTGCAGAAAATTTAATTAATGATGCTGAAGTAAAACAAGGTATTGAAAAATATCGCGATATTTTAGATCAAGGAAAACCAATCGTTAAAACACGTCCAGATGGTTTAAATAGCCAATTGAAAGCGAATTGGAAACCTTATTTAAATCATCAGTGGGATACCCCTTGTAAAACAGCAATTTCAGAAAAAGAATTAAAAGAAGTTGCAAGCCAATTAGAACGTTTACCAAAAGATTTTCATGTTCATCCACAAGTAGAAAAAGTATTAATCGAGCGTCAAAAAATGGTGGATGGTGAAGTGCCATTTAACTGGGGCGCAGCAGAAGTTTTAGCTTATGCAACATTATTAAACGAAGATTATAATGTTCGTATTTCAGGACAAGATTGCGGACGCGGTACATTTGCTCATCGTCATGCAGTCTTGCACGATGCTAAAAATGGTAATGCTTTTATTCCATTACAAAACCTTACTAAAGAACCATATCAATTTGCAGTAATTGATTCTGTATTATCAGAAGAAGCTGTACTTGGTTTTGAATATGGTTTTGCTATGACTGAACCAAAATCACTTGTCATTTGGGAAGCGCAATTTGGTGATTTTGCAAATGGCGCTCAAGTTGTTATCGATCAATTTATTAGTTCTGGCGAACAGAAATGGGGCAGATTATGTGGTTTAGTGATGTTGTTACCACATGGTTATGAAGGGCAAGGTCCAGAGCATTCATCTGCACGTTTAGAACGCTATATGCAATTATGCGCGCAACATAATATGCAAGTATGTGTACCAACTACGCCAGCTCAAATTTTTCATTTGTTACGCAGACAAATGATTCGCCCTTATCGCAAACCACTTGTGGTAATGACACCAAAAAGTTTATTACGTCATAAACTAGCAACTTCAAGCGTGCAAGATTTAACGCAAGGTGAATTTCAAAATATCATTCCTGAAATTGATCCAATCAAAGCAAGCGCAGTGAAACGTGTTATTTTGACTAGCGGAAAAGTTTATTATGACTTATTACAAAAACGTCGCGCTGACAAAATTGAAGATACAGCAATTATTCGTATCGAACAGTTGTATCCATTCCCTGAAGCGATTTTGAAAAAATTATTAAAAGAATACAAAAGCGCAAAAGAAATCATTTGGTGCCAAGAAGAACCTCAAAATCAAGGTGCTTGGTATGCAATTCAACACCATATCGTTGCTTGTTTGGAAAAAGGGCAAATACTGCATTATGCAGGTCGTCCATCATCAGCATCACCTGCTGCAGGTTCAACGAAATTACATGCTGAAGAACAAACTAAATTAGTAAATGATGCGTTTGGGAAATAGTGACAATAAATTTTTCTGATTATAGAAGGATATCGATATGTCTGAAGTAAAAGTTCCGATGCTGCCTGAATCAGTTGCAGATGCAACAGTATTAACATGGCATAAAAAAGTCGGAGATTTTGTACAACGCGATGAAAACTTAGTTGATCTTGAAACAGATAAAGTTGTACTCGAAGTACCAGCTCCAACATCAGGGGTGTTGAAAGAAATTAAAAAACAAAAAGGGTCAACCGTAACAGCAGAAGAATTGTTAGCTGTAATTGATGCTGCAAAAGCAACAGAAACAGTAACAGCTACTGTTACTAAAGCAACCACAGAAAAATCTGCATCCGAAGCAACTGTTGCGGCAGTTGCAGCTAAAGCTGTACAGCAATCTGATTTATCACCAAGCGTACGTCGCATGGTGACTGAACACGATGTTGATGTGTCTCAAGTAACAGGAACAGGAAAAGGCGGACGTGTAACTCGCGAAGATGTAGCACAAGCTATACAACAACCTGCAGCTGTAACATCTGGCGTTACAGCAAAAACAATGGCTGGAAATAGACAAGATCGCCGCGTGCCAATGTCACGTTTACGTGCACGTATTGCTGAACGTTTAGTTAGCGCACAACATGAAGCAGCTATGTTAACAACATTCAATGAAGTTAACTTAAAAGCGGTAATGGAACTTCGCGCTAAATATAAGGATCAATTTGAAAAAAGATATGGCGTACGGTTAGGTTTTATGTCGTTCTTTACCAGAGCAGTTACTGAAGCATTAAAACGCTTTCCTGCTGTTAATGCGTCAATTGATGGCAATGATATTGTTTATCACGATTACTATGACATCGGTATTGCAGTTTCAACTGAGCGCGGTTTAGTAGTACCTGTGTTACGCGACGCGGATCAGCTTTCAATGCCAGAAATTGAAAAACAAATTAATGATTTTGCACAACGTGCACGCGACAACAAAATTACTATGGAAGATATGTCTGGTGGTACGTTCACTATTACTAACGGTGGCGTATTTGGTTCTTTACTTGCAACACCAATTATCAATCCACCACAAGTGGGTATTTTAGGTATGCATAAAATTCAAGAACGTCCAGTTGTTGAAAATGGACAAATCGTTATTCGTCCAATGATGTATGTTGCACTTACTTATGATCATCGCATTATTGATGGTAAAGAATCCGTGCAATTTTTAGTAACTGTCAAAGACTTTTTAGAAGATCCAAACAGATTATTGTTGGATGTTTGATAAATAAATATTGGTGGGCACGCACTTCGTGCTTTGCCCACCCTACATTTGCATTGATTTGTAGGGTGGGCAAAGGCGTAAAGCGCCGTGCCCACCGTTTGCAATTAAAGGAAAAAGAAAATTATGAATTTACATGAATACCAATCAAAAGATTTATTTAAAGCATACGGCTTACCTGTACCAAAAGGCGAAATAATCGCAGTTGCAAGTGATGCTTTACATGTTGCAGAACGAATTAATACTAGCGGTAAAAATCGTTGGGTAGTGAAAGCACAAGTACACGCAGGTGGACGTGGTAAAGCTGGTGGTGTTCGTGTTGTTGATTCGCGTGACGCGTTAATTGCCGCAGCACAAGATTTATTAGGCAAACATTTAGTAACTTATCAAACAGATGAGCATGGACAACCTGTTAACGAACTTTTAATTGAAGAACCATGTGATATTGAACGTGAATTATATGTTGGTGCAGTTGTTGATCGGGCACAACGTCGCATTGTTTTCATGGTATCAACTGAAGGTGGTGTTGAAATTGAAAAAGTTGCTGAAACTCACCCAGAGAAAATTTTAAAATTAGTTGTTGATCCAGTTGTTGGTGTATTGCCATATCAATGTCGTGAATTAGGTTTTGGATTGCAATTAACTCAACCACAAATTAAACAATTCACTGATATTTTGATGAAACTTGGTGTTTTATTCGTTGCAAATGATTTAAGTCTGCTTGAAGTGAATCCATTAGTTGTAACTAAATCAGGCGATTTATTGTGTTTAGATGCAAAAATTAATATCGACGACAATGCGCTTTATCGTCAATCTAAATTACGTGAAATGCGTGATACAACTCAAGAAAATGAACGTGAGAATCGTGCACGTGATTGGGAATTAAATTACATCGCACTCGATGGTGATATTGGTTGTATGGTAAATGGCGCTGGCTTAGCAATGGCAACCATGGATTTAATTAAATTGCACGGCGGCAATCCTGCAAACTTTTTAGATGTTGGTGGTGGCGCGACAAAAGAACGTGTAACTGAAGCATTTAAAATTATTTTGGCTGATCAAAAAGTAAAAGGTATTTTCGTAAATATTTTCGGTGGCATTGTGCGTTGCGATTTAATTGCAGACGGTATTATTGGTGCAATTCAAGATGTTGCAGTAAAAGTACCTGTTGTTGTGCGTTTGCAAGGAAATAATGCCGAATTAGGCGCTAAAAAATTAAGCGAAAGTGGTATGAACATTATGGCTGTAAATGATTTAACAGAAGCAGCTAAAGCAATTGTGAAGGCAGTGAAGAAGTAATTAGCTGTTGGGCTTCGCTTGCACGAAGTACGAAGCCCAACAAATAAAGTTAAAAGGTAAAAATAAATGAGTATTTTATTAAGCAAAGAAACTAGAGTTATTTGCCAAGGTTTTACAGGTACACAAGGTAGTTTTCACTCTGAACAATGTATCGATTATGGTACGACTATGGTTGGTGGTGTGACACCAGGAAAAGGTGGACAACTTCATCTTGGCTTACCAATTTTCAACACCGTTAAAGAAGCAGTTGATAAAGCAGGCGCACAAGCAAGTTTAATTTTTGTACCTGCACCATTTTGTAAAGATTCAATTATCGAAGCAGCAGATGCTGGTATTGAATTAATTGTTTGTATTACCGAAGGTGTGCCAGTACTCGATATGCTCGAAGTAAAATATTATTTAGAAAAAAATTATCCAAATACTCGTCTTATTGGACCAAATTGCCCAGGTGTGATTACACCAGGACAAGCAAAAATGGGAATTATGCCAGGCCATATTCACATGCCAGGCCGAGTTGGTATTGTATCGCGATCCGGTACATTAACTTATGAAGCAGTTTTTCAAACTACACAAAATAATTTGGGTCAAAGTAGTTGCGTTGGTATTGGTGGTGATCCAATTCCAGGTTCAAATTTCATTGATATTTTAAAATTATTTCAAGCCGATCCACAGACAGAAGCGATCATTATGGTAGGCGAAATTGGCGGAACTGCTGAAGAAGAAGCTGCAGAATTCATCAAATCAGAAGTAACCAAACCAGTTGTCGCATATATCGCTGGTGTGACAGCTCCAGCAGGTAAACGTATGGGACATGCTGGTGCAATTATTTCTGGCGGTAAAGGAACAGCAGCAGAAAAATTTGCAGCACTAGAAAAAGCAGGTGTACGTACAACTCGCTCACCAGCTGATATTGGTAAAACAGTTGCAGAAGTTTTGAAATAAATCTCCCATCCTAATTTATGTCACGCAAGTGAAAAACTTGCGTGACATATTTTTTCTAATACTTAACACCCCAAAGTTTGATTGTAATTTAACGCTGAATCATGCGCTTGAAATGGATCAATTTGTTGCTCTAATGTTTGATGGTAATTGAAATTATCTTGATAAGTATCAACATTAATATTGTTTAATTCTGCTTCATTTAAAAATGCTAGTGTTAAGTTGACGAATAGAAAAAACTTATCAAGTAATCTAGTTAAATTTTCTGATGAGCTTGAATAATTCATCTTCTCAAATATTTTAAATTCGTTTTGTTTGAGAATCCTGTCAATAGTGAAGTAATTACTAGCTAATCTTGTATCGGTAAATGTATTTTTTAAAATTAAAACATTATAAAATCATAATCTTAACATTTAAAAAAATATTAAATTTAGGGGCTGCTTTTTCAAATTCAGCCATAAATTGCTTTAAAAAAATATGGAGCTTTGTTGTAAACGAATCATCAACGCTAAAGACGATTTGCTCATATTTCAAAAATGTTTCAAACGTATTATTTCGAAGATCCTGAGGATCAACAAATGATAATGCGCCACATTTAAGTAATACCATTGCACTCGTAACATAACAATTTCTAATTGAAAATTGTAAAGCAGTTTCTCCTCTATCTGGAGAACGAAGATTGATATTGAGATTTTGTTTTAATATTTCTCGAAATATAGATGTATATGTTAATGGTGGATTTTTTTCAACATATTGAATTGCAGCGAATAAAGGTGATATGCAATGTGTTGTCGGTACAATATAAGCAGTTGAAAAAGATGAATTATTATTTGTAGGCTGATAGAAAAAATGCGCGAATGAATTTGAGTTATAAGTAGTTTTGTTAGCTGATTGATCTATTTCAACAGGAAGTTTAAGAAAATAATCCAAATTAAATTTAAAATCATCGCTAGCACCAAAAGCATAATTAGAAGGGACACCAAAAAAATAGTTTGCTTTAGCGATTTGACCTTTAGAAATAACATCTAAACATAATTCATATAAAGTTGATTTAAAAAATTTTAATTTTTCAAATTTGTCAGTAGAAAGAATATGTACTGGTTGTTCTGCTGATTGCGCTGCAATATTAGTTTCATAACAAATAGAAAATTTATAAATTACATCTAATTCGCCAGCAGCAATACGAAACGCGGTTGGTTTGAAGTCATCTGAACGTAACAAATTTAATTTTTGTTCAACATAACTAAATAGCATTTCTGTTGGTATTTTACTAAAGAAAATTTCTGCAATAGTGTGATGATATGAGCTTCTTAAATTGGTTAAAATATCAGAAATAATCTGCGTAGATTGCATAAAATTTAATTTTTGAAAAAGTTCATAAACTTGTTGTGTAGTTTCTGGGTGCTGTCTGATTAGAATAAATAATTGATTTATTAGCCGGGAGTTCGCTTGATTTTCTATAGTCTTTGAAAGATTAACGTCATAATCTAATAATATTGAAGTAAACGCTAATCCTTGTGGCGTAATAGTTTGAATTAATAGAGTGGTTTTTATTGAAGCACTAGCACTAAATTTATAAGTGAATGTGAAAAATTCGCTAAGATAATTTTCATTATATTTTTCAAGTAGTTCCTTTAATTTTTTTTTAAAACCGTCTAAATCATATGCGTTTAGTAAGGTAAATAATGGAACTAAAACTTCTTTAATTTCTTTTTCATTGTTTCTATTATCTAAGGGCTTTTTTTTAGACGTTTTTTGATTACTCACATTTTTTCTTTTTTTTGATTTCAATTCTTTTTGTATCTTTAATTCTGACTCCATCATTATCTCCATATGGAAAAACAAGACATTTTTTTAATAGTTACTCGCTAATTTATCATGAATTAGTTTTTGTTTATTAATTGGAATGCATCTTATTTAATGATTGAAGCACATCTTATTTTCGAAAAGAATGATGTGCCTTGAGAGAAATTGTATTTCTTAGCAAGTTTTTTAAAGATTATTCAATCGATAAATAAATTTTTGAAATTATTGTTCGAAAGGAGCATTTTGATCGGGCAAAAATCCTTTTTGCTGTAAATGCCATAACATAGAAAAATGACCATCGTTTTCAAGCAATTGCTCAATCGTGCCTTGCTCAATAATTTTTCCTTTATCAAACACTAAAATCCAGTCCATATCTTGTAATGTTGATAAGCGGTGTGCCACCACGATTGTGGTCCTATTACTCATTAATTGATGCAAACTTTGTTGAATATGTTTTTCAGTACGTGAATCAAGAGAAGAAGTTGCCTCATCCAAAATTAATATAGGTGCATTTTTTAAAATAGCACGAGCAATTGCAACGCGTTGACGTTGTCCACCTGATAATTTAACGCCACGTTCACCTACATAAGTTTGATAGCCATGTTCTAATTTCGAAATAAATTCATCGCAGAATGCAAGTTTAGATGCTTGTATGACTTCTTCATCAGATGCATCTAATCGACCATAACGTATATTTTCGATTAAGGTGCGATGAAAAAGCATTGGATCTTGCGGGATAACAGCAATATTTTTACGTAATGATTCTTGAGTAACATCTTGAATATTTTGATTATCAATTAAAATTTTTTTTTTTTGTTCATCATAAAATCGTAAAATTAAATTTACGAAAGTGGTTTTTCCTGAACCTGAAAATCCAACTAAACCAACTTTTTTATGAGCAGGAATAGTGACAGATAAATTATCAAAAATAATATTATTTGCACTTGAATAGTGAAAAGATACATTTTCAAATTTTATCTCGCCGTGTTTAATAACTAATGTTTTAGCATCTGTTAAATTTTTAATCCCATGCTCTACAGTAATTAATTCTAATGCGGCTTTTAATTTACCCCATTCGCGTACGAAATTATTGATTTGATAACTGACCCACCAAACCATACCCAACATATTGAAAGAAATAGTGCTGACTAATGAAATATCACCTAGCGTAACTAATTTTTTTTCCCAAGCATAAATAAGGCCTAACACCATAGAAAAAATAAGTGCCATTGCAAGTAGGCCTTGCAACAGTTTCATTTTTTCAAGTTGAAAAGAAGCTTTTTTTGCTTTTGCAATTTCATCTTGTTGATAACGTTTTAGATAATCCAGTTCATATTTTTTACGTGCAAATAATCGTGCATTTAAATTATTGGTTAAGGCATCAACTATTTTTCCAGATAAAGTTGAAACTGCATTAGCATGGGTTTCATTCAGTTCTTCATCAATAAACACATACGCTAATAACATATGAAGAGCAAACCAACTTAATAGAATTACAAAAAATAAAGGATTTGCTTTCCACACTGCAATAAAAGCAAGAAAGAATGCAAAAGAAAAAGAAATAATATTGTAAAACAAGATACTTAATATTTGTTCACTACTGTTTGCTAAGTCTGAAATTTTATTTGCGATGCTACCTGCAAAATGATTAGCAAAATAAGAATGAGGGTGATCAAGAATATAATTAAAAACATCAGCGCGAATATTTGCTCTTAGTTTAGGCATTGCAATTGATGCTGTAATGCCTTGTAAACGCATAGCGATTTCCATGCAAATCCAAATTGTCATAAAAGTAATGATTGGCGGTAGTAACGCCTGAAGTAACAATGGATTATTTGGCGCATGTGTTGCTAAAACATTAATGATTAATTTTATGCAATAAGGAAAACCTATTTCGTTCAATGGCCAAATCAAACAGGTGATAAAAATTATCCAAAAGGCAATTGGCTGTAGTTTTAAAAAATGCCAAATGAAATTTGTACTTTTGGTTGGAATGTTCATTTCGTTTTTTCACATTACCTATAGTTGAATTGATATTATATAAGATTAGATCTAAAAAATAAGTTGTGCGCGAAGCGATGGGTAATCCTTATTTAGAGCGTGGTAAATGTTGCTTCATTTTATTGATAGTAGATGTAGGGTAGTGGGCAAGAGGCGAAAGCCTTATGCCCACGAGAAATATTAATTTTTACTTGGTTAGTTGAGGAAGTTGTCCTATTCGACCAAAAGGAGTAGGCGATTGATATTCATCGTCTTCAGAAGCTTCTTCTTTTGATGAGCCGGGGCGTGGTTGTGGAGTAGCTTCTGATCCTAATTTTTTCACCATGCCTTTATCTTCTAGCATTTGAGCAAAAGTTTGCGCATGAGATTTATTAGGGAAGTAAAGGGCCAATACGTTACCGCGTACTTCGTGACGGTAACCTTGTTTTTGTAGTTCTGCGACTGTTGTTTTTTGTTGCTCAGCAAGTTGAGCTAAGAAATTTTCAAATTCTTTGATGATATCTTCAAATGATGCGATAGCTTCATATGCTTTAACTTTTTCTTTTTTAGTCAGTTCAATTTCATCTTCATCGTTTCTTTCGGTTTTTCTAGCATTTGGTGTAAAGGTTAAACTGAATGCATCACTAGGTTTTAAAGTTGGTGCATCAGAATAGGGTTCAACTTGATGAGATTTAGCAGAAATAGCTTCTTCTGCTTGTTCTTGAGCGTCACTACTAGAACCGCCTTGTTTTTTAGGACATTTACAATTACCCCAGGTATATCTGCATTTCGGACAGTCTTCAGTATTTTGTTGAATTTTTAACCATTTATTTTCTGAACGCATATTCAATGCCTCTAAATTTAATAGTGTGGATTTAGTATATAGAAATTATGTTGACTTACATTAAGAAACTATTATTTCCACAACGAAAACTTTTTCGTGAGCTCGGTTACCTTGTCCCAAGGCCCAAAAAGCACAATGCCAAAATACACCAAATCCGCTTCTGACGTTTGTTTGGTGCGTTCCAGCTGCTCAACATAAGTTCCAACAGTCATGGTATCGGTAAAATCAGTAAATAAAATATTCTCTTCAATAGCTTTTTGCCGCAATTGGCGAATTTTATTGCTATTTTCGCGTAAAATCATAAAAGGCATTTCGGAGATATCGGGGTGAATATTGTTATCTTTATCGACATATTGGCATAAGCGAAGCGCGTCTTTGCCAATCGCTGCACCAAAGCCAATACACATATGAGCTAGGGCGTTCATAATTTTGCCTGGATCAATGCTTTTATTCATAACGGCAACAAGCTTATTTTCAAAGGTTACATCACTCATAGTCTATCCCTTCATTTTCCGTGGTTTGCGATTAGGTCTCGATTTTGATATAAAGCCCGCGGATTTTTACTTTAATTACACACACATGTCGACACACGATTTGGGGTGTTTGCTTAAGCAATTAAGTGAATCAAATTGTGGGATATGTGGAGGCTAAACCCTGGAGAAAACATATGTCTATTTTATCTATGCGTGACATGCTACAAGCTGGCGTTCACTTCGGTCATAAAACTCATTATTGGAACCCAAAAATGGCTCCTTTCATTTTTGGAGAACGTGAAAAAATTCACATTATTAATCTTGAAGAAACAGTTAAACATTTCGAAGCGGCTCTTAATTATGTTAGCCGTATCGCAGCTCGTAAGGGCAAAGTTTTATTTGTAGGTACTAAACCTCCTGCACGCGAAATTATTCGCGCACAAGCTATTCGTTGCGGCATGCCTTTTGTCGATCATCGTTGGTTAGGCGGCATGCTCACTAACTTCAAAACAGTCCGTCAATCTATTAAACGTCTTAAAGATCTAGAAGCACTTAAAGCAAGTGGTGGTTTTGATCGCATGATTAAAAAAGAAGCGCTGCAATTATCTCGCGAACTTGAAAAATTAGATCGCAGTCTTGGCGGTATTAAAGATATGAATGGCTTACCAGAAGCGCTTTTCGTTGTTGACGTTGGTTATGAGCGAATCGCTGTTTTAGAAGCAAATCGTTTACAAATTCCAGTTATTGGTATTGTTGATACCAACAATAGCCCAGATGGTATTGATTTCATGGTTCCAGGAAATGATGACTCTTCTCGTGCAATTGAATTTTATGCAAGTTCAATGGCGACATGCATTTTAGACGCACGTGCAGCAAGCCAAATCTCAATTCCTGAAGACAGTGAAAATGTTGAAGCCACTGAAGAATCATTAACTGTAAAGGCAGTTGATGGCAAAGATAAATCTGCTGATTCAGCAATTTCTACTGAAGAATAATTTTGTTGGAGATTTTTATGACAGTAACAGCGTCGTTAGTAGGTAAGTTAAGAGAAATGACTGGTGCGCCTATCATTGATTGTAAAAAAGCATTAGAAGCAACAAACGGTGACATAGATGCAGCAATTGAAGAAATGCGTAAACAAGGTAAAGCAAAAGCTGAGAAAAAATCTGGCCGTACTGCAGCTGAAGGATTGATTTACATTTTATCGCAAGGCAACAAAGCAATTATTGCTGAAGTAAATTGCGAAACAGATTTCGTTGCTCGTGATGAAAATTTTGTGAACTTCGTAAAAGCAGTTGCGCAAACTGCACTTGAAGCAAATGTTGATGATATTGATCAACTTTCAAATCAAAATTTAGCTGGAAGCAATGAAACAGTTGAACATTCACGCCAAGCTTTGATTAACAAATTAGGCGAAAACATTCGAGTTCGTCGTTTAAGTCTTGTTACAACTAATGGTGGTATTTTAGGTCATTATGTTCATGGTGGTCGTATTGGTGTTGTTGTGGAATTACAAAAATCAAGCGATGCAACATTAGCAAAAGATATCGCAATGCATATCGCAGCTTCTAATCCACAAGTTGTGTCTCCAAAAGATGTACCACAAGAATTAATCGATAAAGAACGTGAAATCTTTATGGTTCAAGCACAACAAAGTGGTAAACCAGAAGAAATTATCAAAAAAATGGTTGAAGGCCGTATTCAGAAATTTTTAGAAGAAGTAAGTTTACTCGGACAACCTTTTGTTAAAGACTCAAATATAACAGTTCAACAATTATTAAAATCATCAAATGCAGAAGTTGTGCACTTTATTCGTTATGTTGTTGGTGAAGGTATCGAAAAACAAACAACGGATTTTGCACAAGAAGTAATGTCACAAGTAAATAGATAATAAAGGAACCCTCACCCGATCGCTTACGCGCTCGACCTCTCCCGCATACGGGAGAGGTGAAGGTGAAAATGAAAGACTCAAAATAAAATTTCTAGTCATCAAGGGAAACGTTATGCAACCTGCTTATCGTCGGATTTTGCTGAAGTTGAGTGGTGAAGCACTCGCAGGCGAACAACAATTTGGTATTTCACCGAAAGTGCTAGATCGTATTGCTAGTGACGTTAAACAAATTCATGCCTTAGGTTTAGAAGTTGGCATAGTAATTGGTGGTGGTAATTTATTTCGTGGCGCTGCACTTGCAGAAGCAGGATTAGGACGTGTTAGCGCTGATCAAATGGGTATGTTAGCAACAGTAATGAATGCGCTTGCATTACGTGACGCACTTGAACGAATTAGCGTACCTGCACGTGTGATGTCTGCTATTCCAATGAGTGGCGTTGTTGATCATTATGATCGCCGCAAAGCAATTCATCATTTACAACAAGGCAGAGTAGTCATTTTCTCTGCAGGAACAGGAAATCCTTTTTTCACAACAGATTCAGCAGCATGTTTACGTGGTATTGAAATTGATGCTGATGTTGTATTGAAAGCGACACAAGTAGACGGCATTTATAATGCTGATCCACGTCGTCATCCAAATGCGAAACGTTATGATCATTTAACTTATGATGAAGTATTAGCGCAAAATCTAACAGTTATGGATTTAACAGCTATTTGTCTTTGTCGCGATCACAATATGCCACTTCGTGTTTTTAATCTTAATAAATCAGGTGCCTTACTTGCAGTAGTGCAAGGTGAAAGTGAAGGTACATTAGTGACTTCGGAGAAGCAGTCATGATTAAAGATGTTATTAATCAATCTGAACAACGTATGCAAAAAAGTATTGCAACACTAAAAGCAGAGCTTGCAAAACTTCGTACTGGTCGTGCACATCCATCTTTACTTGAACACATTACGGTTAATTATTACGGTAATGATGTGCCATTAAGCCAAGTTGCAAATATCAATGTATTAGATGCTCGTACACTAAGCATTTCGCCTTGGGAAAAAAATATGATTCCTGTTATTGAGAAAGCTATTCTGACATCAGATTTAGGTTTAAATCCTTCAACATCAGGCCAATTGATTCGCGTACCAATGCCACCATTAAACGAAGAACGTCGTCGAGAATTAACGAAAGTAGTTCGTCAAGAAGGTGAAAATGCAAAAGTTGCGGTACGTAATATTCGCCGTGAAGCAAATAATGAATTCAAAGATGCACTTAAAGAAAAATTAATTAGCGAGGATGATGAACGTCGCGGTCAAGATTCAATTCAAAAACTAACAGATAAATATATTGCTGAAATTGATGAAATTATTGCACATAAAGAAGCTGATTTAATGACAGTTTGATTTTTAAAAGTTGTTTTTCGATGAACACATTAAAGTTACCGCGACATATTGCAATTATCATGGATGGTAATGGACGCTGGGCTAAATCTAAGGGTTTACCACGTGTAGAAGGGCATCGAGTTGGTATTCAATCTGTTAGAACTACTGTAGAACAAGCAATTAAAAATAATATTGAAGTATTAAGTCTTTTTGCGTTTAGTAGCGAAAATTGGAAACGTCCATCTATTGAAGTAAATGCATTAATGGAATTGTTTTTTCATGCTATTAAAAAAGAAATAGTAGAATTACATAAAAACCAAGTGCAATTTCGTGTTATCGGCGATCTTTCACCACTCAAAGAAAAATTAAAAAAAACCATTCATGATGCAGAACAACTGACATCTAATAACAAAGGTTTAAAGTTAGTTATTGCATTTAATTACGGTGGCCGATGGGACATTTTGCAAGCAATGAAAAAAATTATGTCTCAACCAGCTATTGCTGCAGATAACTTTTCGCAATTAGAACCAGAAATATTATTTAATTATTTATCAACAGCTGATTTACCTGAACCTGATTTATTTATTCGTACTAGTGGTGAGCAACGCATCAGTAATTTTTTTTTATGGCAATTAGCTTATACCGAGCTATATTTTACTGAGACGTTATGGCCAGACTTCCGTGAACAAAGTTTTAAAGATGCACTCGAAGCTTTTGCACAACGTCAAAGACGTTTTGGTTTAGTTCAAGAACAAGTGGAGTCATAAGTAAGATGTTGCCTCAACGATTGATTACTGCATTCATATTGATCCCACTTGGGTTATTTTTTGTGCTCTTTACCAATTTTATTTGGTTTGCAGTTATCTCATTGGCATTGATCGCTATTGCTGCAAATGAATGGAGCCACTTAACTCAATTAAATAAACGATGGCAGCATATTGCTTATGTTTTATTTGTTTTACTCATGGCTATTTGTTCTCTGACATTAACCCCGATGGTAGTTTTTAATTTTGCAATTGTATGGTGGTTAATTGCTTTCTTCTGGATCAAAAATTTTCCTGAAAAAACTCAATTCTGGAACAAACCAGTTGTCCTATTATTTTTAGGAACACAAGTATTGATCCCACTTTGGTACTTATTTATCAAATTGAAAGCAAATGCTCATGAACCATGGATAATATTATTAATGATCCTTGTGTTTATTGCTGACAGTGGTGCTTATTTCGTTGGACGTTTTTTTGGTAAACACGCTTTAGCGCCGCAGGTTAGTCCAAAAAAAACATGGGAAGGGTTTTGGGGCGGTTTGGCTTTTTCAATTTTATTCTCAGGTTTGTATTTAGAATATGTATTACTAACACGACATCATCTTTTGCAATGGTTAAGTCTATTTGCGTTAGTATTTTTGTTTTCTGTACTTGGCGATTTACTTGAAAGTATGTTGAAACGTCTACATGGTGTAAAAGATAGTGGTAAATGGTTACCAGGACATGGTGGTTTGCTTGATCGTATTGATGGTTTAACTGCAGCAGCACCTGTGTTTGGTTTAGGTTTGATGATATTAGAAAAAGCGACATTGTTATGATGTTGGTTCTTTATTCAATTATATTTTTTCTTCTCGCAGCAACTTTACTTATTTTGTTTCATGAGTGGGGACATTTTTTTGTTGCACGTTTGTTTAATATTAAAGTTTTACGTTTTGCTATCGGTTTTGGCAAACCGCTTCTTCGTTTCAAAGATAAAAAAAATACTGAATATGTTGTGGCGTTATTTCCAATCGGTGGTTATGTCAAAATGTTGGATCAACGTGAAGGGCATGTTGCAAAAGAAGATTTACCTTATGCATTTGATCAACAACCAGTCTGGAAACGCGTACTCGTTATTTTAGCTGGACCAGTTGCCAATATAGTGCTTGCAGTATTTTTATATTGGGGCGCTTTCATGATTGGACTAGAGGATATTATACCTCGCATCGGTAAAGTGATGCCACAATCAATAGCAGCACAAGCAGGGCTCATGCCAAATCAAGAAATTGTTGCTATTGATGATTTCAAAACACCAGGATGGGCTTTAGTTAATACCGCAATTCTTTCACGTATCGGAGAAAAAGATACGATGAAAGTTAAAGTAAAAAATTTTGATGGAATGTTATCAACACATTCTTTATCTCTACTTAATTGGACGTTTGATCCTATCCGTCCTGATTTAGTTGCAAGCTTAGGCATTCAACCATTAATTCCTAATATTCCATTTAAAATAAAAAAGGTTGCGCAAGATGGGCCTGCAAATAAAGCAGGTATAAAAGTAGGGGATGAAGTGGTGGCCTTTGATCACAAGCCATTACCACCATGGAACCAAATACAAAATTTTTTAAAAAATAATATTGGTAAACCAATTAAAGTAACCGTTGCACGTAGCGGTAAATTAAAAGATGTAATTTTAGTTCCCGAAGCAAAAAAAAATTTAGGCATAACCAAAACGTATATTGGTATTGAAATAGAGCCTATAGTTTGGCCTAAAGAGTTACAACGTACGTTTAAATACTCATTCATAGAAGCGTTTCCAGTCAGTATTGAGCGTACATTTACCATGACATTTTTAACATTGAAAATGACGTGGAAAATGATTTCTGGGCAATTGTCTTTAAGTAATTTGAGTAGCGTTCTTGGAATTGCTGAGAGTGCGGGAATTAGTGCAGCTATGGGCGTTCAGTATTTTTTAAGTTTTTTAGCGTTATTAAGTATTAGTTTATTTGTTGTGAATATTTTGCCTATTCCTTTACTTGATGGCGGTCATTTATTATTTTGCGCAATCGAATTTATTCAGAGAAAACCTGTTTCAATACAAGTACAAATATTCAGTTTTAAAATAGGCTTGAGTATTGTCATAGGATTGATGATTATCGCGGTTTATAACGATATCTTACGTTTATTGGGGTGATGGCATTCATAAGTTCGAAGGCCATCAAAAAATTTTATTCTAATAAGAAATTCATGTTATGAAATTAAAAAATATGAACTTAAAGAAATTACTACTTTCTTTATTACTTCTTGTATTTGTTTCAAAAAGTTGGGCAGTACCAATTGTTGTAAGAGATATTCGTGTTGAAGGTTTACAAGGGATCAAAAAACAAACTGTCTTAAATTATCTTCCAGTGAAACCCGGTCAACGCTGGAACACCGACCAAAGTGCAGAAGCAATTCGAGCTTTATATGCTTCTGGTTTATTTGAAGACGTCAGTATCGATTATCAAGGCGATACACTTATCGTGCATGTCCTTGAGCGTAATTTCATTAGCTCCGTGATGATCTTTGGTAGTGATGCAATTCCAAAAGAACAATCTGACGCAGTTTTAAAAGAAATTGGTTTGGTTCAAGGTAATGTTTTAAAACCAAATATGATTTCAGATGCAAAACAAATATTTGAAGCTGAATATGTTCGTTTAGGAAAAGAAAATGCGACTGTCAATGTGGTTACTAAACCAATGGGTAACCATAGAGTAGCAGTTGAAATTCAAGTAAATGAAGGAAAATTAGCAAGAGTACAATCTATTCAATTTATAGGTAATCAGCATGCAAATAGCATGGTTTTACTCTATAAGATGAAATTATCAACTTGGAGTCTTTTAAATTATTTCACTCATAGTAACGAATTCACACAAGATAAACTTGAAGCATCAAAAGATGCGATTAAACAATATTATTTAGATCGCGGTTATGTTCGTTTTCGTTTTGATGAAGTTCAAACCAATTTCACACCTGATCACAAAAAAGTTTCCATTGTATTAAAGATGACTGAGGGAGAACGTTATCGATTAAAAGGTTATGAGTTAACTGGAAATTTAATTTTACCAGAAGCAGAGTTACGCAAAAAAATAACAACTTTGCATATTGATGATTATTACTCTCAAGAAGATATCGATAAAGCCATAGAAGAAATTGGTGATGCGGTAGGTGATCGTGGTTATGGTTATGCGCAAGTTACGTCAGAACCAATCATAGATGACAACACTAAACAAGTAGTTGTGCGTTTTAAAGTTGTGCCTGGTCCACAATTATATGTTAGACAAATTCGTTTTAGTGGTAACTATCAAACTTCTGAAATTGTATTAAGACGTTCGCTCAGACAAGAAGAAGGCAGTTTAATGTCTACAAGTAAAATTAAAGAATCAGAACGTCAATTAAGAGTTCTTGGTTACTTTGACAAAGTAGATGTAAAAACTCGTCCTGTTCCAGGAACAAATAATCAAGTCGATTTAGATTTTAATGTCAATGAATTACCAGGCGCAGAAGCTATTTTTGCTGTTGGTTATGGTACAGAAGGTCCAGTCGGAAATATTAATTTGAATCAATCTAACTTTTTAGGTTCAGGCCAATCAGTTGGTATCGGATTCAAGATGAGCTCGGTGCAAACTGCTTATAATTTTAATTATTTCAATCCTTATTTTACTGAGAAAGGGATTGGAATGGGATTCGATGCATTCTATGAAACAACGGATCCAGCAAAAGTAAATGTTGCTCGATATACCACCGATCAATTTGGTGGAAACTTATACTGGTTATATCCGTTAACAGACGTAAAAAAATTAAAATTCGGATTAGGATATGCTGATCTTGAAATTAAAAACTTGGGTAGCAATCCAGCAATACAGCTTCAAGATTTTGTAGACAAATATGGTAAACGCTTCCGCGAAGCAAAAGTATTTGGTTCATGGATTTATAACTCTTATGACAAAGTGCCATATCCAACAAGCGGTTTGCGTCAACAATTGGATTTAACATTAAATGCACCTGCATCTAGCAATAGTTTGACTTATTACAAAACACAGTATGCAGCGCATTGGTATTACCCACTTGGTTATTTAAGCGGCTTTATATTTAATACCAAAGGAACCGTTGGTTATTCGCATGGTTTAGGCAATACCAAAAGTGTACCGTTTTACGATAACTATTTAGCCGGCGGTATTATCGAACCAGGTACAGTTAGAGGTTTTGAAAACTTCTCATTAGGTCCACGTGATTCAAAAGATGATCCTATGGGTGGTAACTTTATTGCTGCTGGAAGCATCGGACTTATATTTCCTAACATGGTGAGCCGTGATAAGCTCCGAACCCAAGTTTTCGTCGATGTGGGTAACGTTTATAACAAAGGTGGTACAGAGTTTACTGGTACAGATCCTGGTCCGATGCGTTTTTCAACAGGCTTGGGTATCGATTGGTATTCTCCACTTGGACCAATTACTTTCAGTATCGCGAAACCTTTAAACAAACAAGATGGAGATCGTCAACGTATCTTTGACTTTACGATTGCCGTTCCACTTTGATGTTACTAAGGAAAGTTCTAATTCATTATCAAACCGGGAGAAAATTGTTATGAAACTTTTCAAATGCTTTTTTGTTGTTTTGTTTACAACATTATTATCAATGAGTGTTGTGTCCAAAACACAAGCTGCTGATGCTGCTCCAGCTGGATTAAAAATTGCAGTAATTGATTTTCGTCAAATCATGCAGCAATCACCTCAAGCAAAAGAAGCTGTTGATAAACTCAAAAAACAATTCCAACCTCGCGAAGAAAAGATCCGTTCAGCACAACAAGGTTTAGAAAAGAAAGAAGCAATGCTGAAACGTGATGGTTCTGTATTAACTCAAGCAGAACAACGTAATTTGCAATCCGAAATTTTATCAAGCCGTCGTGATTTACAACGTTTAGAAGAAGATTTCAGACAAGATTTTGGAACCGCACAAGATCAAGCATTACAAGATATTTTGGGAAAAATTAATAAAGCTATCAAAGATATCGCTGCAAAAAATCAATATGATCTTATTTTTGAAAAAAGCCGTATTCCATATGCAAGCAACAAACTTGATATTACGGCAGATGTTTTAAAAGCTCTTAAATAATTATTCGAATTGAGCGTATGCCACATTTTACGTTACAGGCATTAGCTGACATTGTTTCGGGTAAGTGCAAAGGCGACACAACAAAAGTGATCACCGGCATTGCTCCGATTCACTCCGCTCGTTCTACAGAGACGAGCGGAGATATTACTTTCCTTAATCACCCGCTATATAAAAAGTTTTTAACTTCTACAAAAGCTGCAGCTGTTATTCTTAGAGAAGAAGACAGTATAGATAGTCCAGTCGATTGCATTATTGTTTCTGATCCCTATTTAGCGTATGCAAAAGTTTCTGAATTATTTGAAACAAAAATAGATCGGACACCGATGATTCATCCGACTGCGGTTATTAGCCCAACAGCAAAGATTGATAAATCTGCAAGAATAGAAGCATTCTGTGTAGTTCAAGATAACGTTGTAATTGCTGCTAATGTTGTAGTTGGCGCGCATTGCATAATTGGTACTAATACAGAAATCGATTCTGATTCAACATTTCATCCAGCTGTCACAATTTATTCAAACACTCAAATCGGAAAACGCGTTGCTATTCATAGTGGAGCAGTGATTGGCGCTGATGGTTTTGGTTTTGTTTTAGATGGTAAAGCTTGGCGAAAAATTCCACAGTTAGGCAAAGTAATTATTGGTGATGATGTTGAAATTGGTGCAAATACCACAATTGATAGAGGTGCGCTTGACGATACCATTATTGAAAATGGCGCAAAATTAGATAATCAAATACAAGTAGGTCATGGTGTTCGTATTGGTGAACATACAATTATTGCTGGATGTGTTGGTATAGCAGGCAGTACGCATATTGGTCGTTATTGTTTAATCGGAGGTGGCGTTGGTATTGGCGGTCATTTAGAAATTACCGATAAAGTTACGATCACTGGTATGGCGCAAGTTACACGCTCAATTACAAAAGCGGGTATTTATTCTTCAGGAACAGCACTACAAACAAATCGTGATTGGCATAAAAGTACAGTACGGTTTAGACATTTAGACGAAATGGCTCGACGTATTGCACATCTTGAAAAGCAATTAGGAGTAAAACATACAAGTCATGAAATCGGAAATGAATAACACAGAAATGCGTATAGCTTCTGTACTTGAACACTTACCACATAGGTATCCTTTTATTCTTATTGATAGAGTTTTAGAAATAGAATCTGGAAAACGCATTCTTGCTTTAAAAAATGTCAGCATGAATGAACAATTTTTTATGGGGCATTTTCCAGGACGTCCTGTGATGCCAGGCGTGCTTATTCTTGAAGCACTTGCGCAAGCAGGAACAATTTTGGCTTATGTTTCTTCTGACTCCACACCTAAAAATGGATCACTTTATTTTTTTGCTGGTATTGATAACGCGAGATTCAAACGTGTAGTTGAACCAGGCGATCAATTACATTTAGAAGTCGAATTTATGTGGGAAAAAAGAGGAATTTGGAAATTAAAAGCTACAGCGTCAGTGGATGGTGAAATGGCATGTACAGCTGAATTACTGAGTGCAAAGCGAGGTGAACGTGATTGATGAACGCGCAATCATCCATCCAACAGCGCGAATAGCTCGTGATGTTGAGATTGGTCCTTGGACTATTATTGGTCCAGATGTTGAAATTCAAGAAGGAACATGGATTGGCCCTCATGTTGTGATCAATGGACCAACTAAAATTGGAAAAAATAATCGTATTTTTCAATTTGCTTCATTAGGTGAAGCTCCACAAGATAAAAAATTTCATGGCGAAAAAACAACGCTGGAAATTGGCGACAATAATACTATCCGAGAATTTTGTACGTTTAATCGTGGCACAGTGCAAGGTGGTGGTGTAACTAAGATTGGTAATAACAATTGGATTATGGCTTATGTCCATATTGCACATGATTGTATTGTTGGAAATAACACAGTTTTTGCAAACAACGCATCACTTGCAGGTCATGTTATTGTCGAAGATTTTGTAACATTTGCAGGTTTTGCAGGCGTGCATCAATTTTGTCGTGTTGGTTCATATAGTTTTGTTGCAAAAGCAACTTATGTTACTCAAGACGTATTACCTTATATTTTAGTTTCTGGTTACACCCCAGAAGCATGTGGTTTAAATACCGAAGGTTTAAAACGAAATGGTTTTTCAACAGAGACGATTGAAAATTTAAAACGTGCATATCGACTTATTTTTCGTCAAGGCTTAACACTCAAAGAAGCTATAGTCGAATTAGAAAAAATTCAGCATCAAGGACCGGAAATCGGACGTTTAATTCAAGCACTGCAAGATTCAACGCGCGGAATAGTAAGATAATTTTTATCTCTAAATATATTTAGCGTTGGTTTTTATTTTGTCGTCATTCCGCAGCTCGTCCGCGGAATCCAGCATAATGCTAAAAAATATTCTGGATCCCGCGGTCGAGCCGCGGGATGACAACATAAAAATAAAATTTAGCTGACAGAAGAGAAGGGGATTAATTCTCATGCTAGAAAAAAACACACCTCTTC
>CAZYCO010000005.1:0-1579 GCA_964645885.1 uncultured Gammaproteobacteria bacterium | reverse complement strand
GAAACATCGGGAGATTTGTTAGCTGCTTCTTTCATCGAGTCATTTAAACAACTTTACCCAAACACCATATTTGAAGGTATTGCAGGCCCAAGCATGATCAATCAAGGCTGCAAAGCTTTGTTTGAAATGAAACATATTTCATATATGGGCTTGTTTGAAATCATCAAACATATTCCAGAAATTCTAGCGATACGTAAAAAAACGATTCAATATTTTTTACAAAATCCCCCTGATGTTTTTATTGGTGTTGATGCGCCGGATTTTAATTTACCGCTAGAAAAAATTTTCAAAAAAAATGGTATTAAAACCGTACATTATGTCAGTCCCACAGTGTGGGCATGGCGTCAGTATCGAGTAAAACATATAAAAAAATCTGTTGATCTTTTACTTACATTATTTCCATACGAAGCTAAATTTTTTGAACAACATCACATTCCAGTTTGTTATGTTGGTCATCCTTTTGCAGATGAAATGCATAGACAATTGGTAAAAGAAGAATGTAGACAACAAATGAATTTACCACTTGATCGCTACATTGTTACTGTCTTACCTGGAAGTCGTAGTAATGAATTGCAATATTTAGCGGAAATTTTTGTAAAAACTGCAGATATCATTCATAACCATTTTCCCAATACTTTATTTGTGATGCCAATGGCGAATGAAGAACGAATGCATCAAATGCAAGATATTTTGAAATTGATGCATTATCACGCTCCAATTCAATTACAGATGCATCAAGCGCGAGATGCCGTTGCTGCAAGTGATGTTGTGCTTGCAAAATCAGGAACGATCTCACTTGAAGCAATGTTATTAAAAAAACCAATGGTTATTGCTTATAAAATGTCGGCGCCAACCTATTGGTTAGCAAAACGTTTAATTAAAACTCCTTTTATTTCATTGCCTAATTTATTGGCAGGAAAAAAGTTAGTACCTGAATTTATTCAACATGAAGTGATACCTGAAAATTTAGCAAAAGAAGTAATTTATTATTTAGAGCATCCTGAAAAAATAGAAGAATTAACGACAGAATTCGATTTATTACATACATTGTTAAAACGTGATGCAAGTAAGCAAGCAGCGATTAAAGTTGCTGAGTTAATAGGGATGAAACGTAGTGAACAATCAAAATGAAATTATTTATATTGCTGGTGTCGATGAGGTAGGGCGCGGTCCATTAGCAGGTCCCGTAGTTGCTGCCGCTGTTATTCTGAATCCAGATAAAAAAATTCTCGGTATTAAAGATTCAAAAAAATTATCGGAAAAACAGCGTGAAGATTTAGCAGAAAAAATTCGTGAATCGGCAATTAGTTATGCAATAGGACGATGTGAAGTGCAGGAAATTGATAGCATCAATATTTTTCAAGCATCTTTACTTGCTATGCAACGTGCAGTTATGCAATTAACAGTGCTTCCACATGAAGTCATTGTTGATGGTAAATTTCCGCCGCAATTGCCGTATCCAACTCGCGCAATTATTAAAGGTGATCAAACGGAAATCGCAATTGGAGCTGCTTCAATATTGGCAAAGGTATGCCGAGATAACGAAATGAAACAATTACACGAACAATATCCCCAATAT
>CAZYCO010000004.1:52886-64424 GCA_964645885.1 uncultured Gammaproteobacteria bacterium | reverse complement strand
CAACCATCGTGATCCATAAAAAATGGAGGTTTTTCAATAACGTCATGACCAACATTAATAATTAAATCGGCACGTTGAATTGCACAATGCAGATAATCACCTTCTGATAATGCTGCTGTTCCTAAAAATAAAGGATGACGCTCATCAATTACGCCTTTGCCCATTTGGGTATTGAAAAAAGGGATGCCTGTTTTATCTACAAATTTAGTTAATGCTACTGATGCTTCTTTTCGATTTGCTGCTGCACCAATTAATAACAATGGTGATTTTGAAGCTTCGATCATTTTAACTGCTTCATGAATAACTGCAGATTCAGCCGTTGGACGAATCGCTTGTTGAATTGGATATAAATGGGTATTACTGACTTGTTCTTCTGCAATGTCTTCTGGTAATTCTAAATGTACCGCGCCTGGTCGCTCTTCTTCAGCAACACGAAACGATTCACGGATTAAACTTGGAATCGAATTACCATTGACAATTTGTTTAGTAAATTTTGTTAATGGTTGCATCATTGCAATAGTATTAATAACTTGGAATTTTCCTTGTTTACTTTTTTTAATTGGTTTTTGTCCTGTGATCATCAACATCGGCATTGCACCTAATTGCGCATAAGCTGCTGCTGTAACGAGGTTCGTTGCACCTGGTCCTAACGTTGATAAGCAAACACCTGTTTTTCCAGTTAAACGACCATATACTGCAGCCATAAATCCAGCAGCTTGTTCATGACGCGTTACAACCATTTGAATATCTGAACCATAAATTGATTCCAGTAAATCTAAATTTTCTTCACCAGGTACACCAAAAATATATTTCACACCTTCGTGTTGTAACGCTTTTACAAATAAATCAGAGGCTTTCATATTGGTTCCTCACTTACGCCAAAAACCGGGGGTAAATAAAATTAAAATGGAAAAAATTTCTAATCGCCCTAATAACATGGCAAAAATTAATAGCCATTTACTAAACATGTCTAAACCTGAAAAATTATTTGCTGTATCGCCTAATCCTTGTCCCGAGTTTGCAAAACAAGCAACAAGTGAACCAAATGCAGTTGAGATATCTAATCCAGATGCCATTAACAATAAAAACAGCAAAATAAATAAACCAAGATAAATACTAACGAAACCCCAAGTCGCTTCTAATATATGATTCGGTAACACATGTTCGCCAAATTTAATTGGGATAACCGCATTTGGATGAATCAAGCGATTCATTTCACGTGCACCCTGTTTATGTAGCAACATCATACGCATAGTTTTAATGCCACCACTGGTTGAACCACCGCAACCACCAATCATCGCTAAAATAAAAACGAAATAAGGTAAGAATAATGGCCATGCTGCAACAGGTGCGGCTAAATAACCGGTTGTCGTTGCGATTGAAATCACATTAAAAATAACTTTAGTTACACTGCGTAATGGATCTGGAAAATAAGCGCTAACTAGCAAAAAAGTTAAAGCAATAATTGAGCTAACAAACATCATCATTAAAAATGTTTTTGTTTCTACATCTTTTAAATAATGCTTAAACGTACCTTCTCTTACTGCAACAAAATGCAATGCGAAATTGATTGAACCTAACAACATAAAAACAACTGCAATCACTTCAATTAATGGATTGTCATAATAAGCAAAACTACTGTCATGCATTGAAAATCCACCAGTTGCAACAGTAGCAAAACTTTCACCAATTGCTTCAAATAAAGTCATACCAGCAGCCCAATACGACAAACAGCAAAGTACAATTAAACCAACATAAATTAACCATAAGGTTTTTGCAGTTTCAGTAATACGCGGTGTTAATTTGCTGTCTTTAACTGGCCCTGGTGTTTCAGCACGATAAAGCTGCATACCACCAATTCCTAACATCGGTAAAATTGCGACTGCTAATACGATAATTCCCATCCCACCAATTAGTTGCAATTGTTGACGGTAATAGCGAATAGCATGAGGTAGAAAATCAACACCGTTGGTAACGGTAGAGCCAGTAGTGGTAAATCCTGAGACAGATTCAAATACTGCATCTGTTAATGATTCATGAGGAGCGGCGGATAACATGAAAGGCAACGCGCCGTACAAGCAAATAACTGACCAAAATAATGCAACAATAAAAAAACCTTCTCGTGTTTTTAAATCTTTATTAGTTGTGTTGCGAAACGGCCACCAAATAAATAAACCGGTAAAAAATGTTAATAAAAACGCGATGATAAATGGCATCGGTGAATCATCTTGGTACCATAATGACACCGCGATAGGTGGAATCATACTAATGCTAAACATCATCAAAAAAATGCCAAGTACTCGAAGAATTGTTCGAAATTGCAAGGTTATTTTTCCCGATAAAAATAAGAAGTGTGTTCTTAGCGTGTGTGAAGAAATTTGTAAAGAATTATGAAGAAAATAATCAAGTTCAAAGAAATTTTAGCGGGCAAAATAGGGGCAATTCCACATTCTCGTGTTCATCTAATGAAAGCTTTTTTTAACTTATCGGCAAGCTGTTATGTCAAACGAGAAGATGAACTTGGATTTGGTATGAGCGGCTCTAAACTACGTAAATATGCTTCACTTATTCCTTTTTTAATAAAAGAAAACTATCAAGAAGCGGTCATTATCGGCAGTGCATACTCAAATAATGTTTTAGGTTTAAGTCAGCTATTAATAGAAAACAATATTAAGCCTACCTTATTTTTATTGGGCGATAGTCATAATAAGCGCCAAGGTAATTTATTGCTGACTTCACTTTTAGTTCCTGATTCACAAATTCAATGGTTAACCCGCAAAGATTGGCCCGAAGTCCAAACTAAAGCAGCAAATTATGCCAAAAATAATTTTTTAAAAACGATAGTAATTGCTGAAGGTTGTTGTATGCCCGAAGCATTAGCAGGGGCATGCACATTAGCGATTGATATTTTAGAAAATGAAACAGAATTACAAGATGAGTTTGATCATATCTTCTTAGACGCTGGCACCGGTTTAACTGCAATTGCTGTTATTTTAGTTTTTGCTTGGCTAAAGAAAAAAACCAAAATTCATGTGTTATTGCTAGCTGATACTGAAAAAGAATTCTTTGCAAAATTACAGCAATTTAAAATTACATTTGAACAACTTGTTGGAGAAAATTTAGTAGAAAAAATTTTAATGGATCAATTCGTTTTGCATAGGCCTACAGAAGCGCCATCATTTGGTGCAGTAAATACTACCGTATTCAAAACAATTAAAACTATTGCTCAATCTGAAGGTTTTTTTACTGATCCAATTTATTCAGCAAAACTTTTTTATGAAGCAAATAAAATTATTCAACAGCAATTTTTAAAAGATAATATTTTAATTGTGCATTCAGGTGGCGCGTTAACGTTAATGGGTTTTCAAGAACAGTTAGCAAAATTAGTTTAATTTATATGGTTATGACACAATCATTTCGTTTTTTATTTCAAAAAGGAAAGTATGCATGACTAAACAATACAAAGAAATCACTCAAGATATTTCTACTCAATTAGCAAAATGGCACAAAGAAATGCCTGATGTAATGAAAGCATTTGGTGGTTTATCGCAAGCGGCATTAGCGCAAGGTGCATTAGATAAAAAAACCAAAGAATTAATTGCACTTGCCATTGGTGTTGCAAAACAATGCGAAGGTTGTATTGGTTTTCACTCTCAAGCATTAGTTAAATTAGGTGCAACCAGACAAGAAGTATTCGAAGCACTTGCGATGGCAGTTTATATGGGCGGTGGGCCATCATTAATGTATGCTGCTGAAGCAATTAAAGCTTTTGATGAATTTAGTGGTAATTAATGTTTCAACTACTTCAAACTAAACGCTTCCTTCCTACATTTTTAACGCAAGCGCTGGAAGCGTTTAATGATAATTTATTTAAAAATGCGCTTGTTATTTTAATCACTTATAAAATCGCACTTCCTGTTGAAACAACTCAAACTTTAGTGGCAGCTGCCGCAGGCATATTTATTCTTCCTTTCTTTTTATTTTCAGCAACAGCAGGATTGATCGCTGATAAATTTGATAAAGCAAAAATCACGCAATTAATTAAATTATTTGAAATTCTAGCGATGATGTTTGCTGCAATTGGATTTCTAACTCATCACATATCACTACTATTTTTTACTTTATTTTTAATGGGTATGCATTCAGCATTTTTTGGTCCAATTAAATATTCTATTTTACCGCAGCACTTACATTCTGATGAATTAATGGCGGGAAACGCATTAGTAGAAGCAAGTACGTTTGTTGCTATTTTGGTTGGTACAATTTTAGGTGGAATTTTAATTCCATTAGATCAAGGTGAATTATTAGCATCGATATTAGGTTTTATAGTTGCAGTATTAGGTTTGATTTGTAGTTTTTTTATTCCACCTGCGCCAGCACAAAAACAAATTATGATGTCATACAACATCTTTCGAGAAACGTTTGTATTAATGAAATATGCTTATAAACAAAAAAAGTTATTTCTCGCAATTATTGGAATTTCATGGTTTTGGTTAGTTGGTGCATTTTTTCTTTCACAAATTCCACCCTTCACTAAAAGCTTATTAAACGCTAATGCTCATGTTGTCACACTATTTTTAACGCTGTTTTCTATTGGTATCGCAGTTGGTTCATTGTTATGTGGAAAATTAGTGCGTGGTAAAATTAATACTCGGTATATATCAATTAGCGTATTGATGATGTCGATATTTATTATTGATTTATTTTTCACCAGCATGCATATACAACAAACGGCTAGAGATAAATTAATTGATATTGCTGCTTTTTTACAATCCTATGATCACTGGCATATTGTGTTTGATTTATTTTTTATGGCTTTGGCTTCAGGATTTTTTATTGTGCCGCTTTATACTTATATTCAAGAATATTCAGAGAGTTCACATCGTTCTCGAGTTATTGCTGCTAACAATATTTTAAACGCTTTATTTATGGTTATAGCAGCAATTGCAATTATTGCGCTTGCACAACTAGGTGTGTCTATCCCTGTTATGTTTTTAATTGTGGGCTTAATCAATATGTTGATGTGCTTGGTGATTGGAAGATTGTAGGAAAATATTATGGATATCGTTAATTTAAAAAAAGCTTTAAATAAGGCTAAGACTGATATCACAGCAAATATATCGATTGCTTTTTTAACAGGAAATGCAGAATTTGGTTTGCATGCAACAGAAATTGCACCAGGTGCAAAAATTACTGCGCATTATCATCAGCATGGCATGGAGATCTATGGGATCTTGTCAGGAACTGGCGTTATTTATACTGCAAAGCCTTCTGATGAAGGGTATAAAAATTTAATTTCAAAACCTATTCAAGCTGGAGATTTTTTTACAATAGAAGCAAATACGATTCATCAATTGATCAATACAGGAAAAGAACCACTATTACTTGTTTTTGGTTGTCCAAAAGATCATTTAGGTGCAGATCGAATTGTTACCGAAGATCTAATTCGGATTTTCTAAACTCAACGTGCCAGTATTGTAATCATAAGCAAAAATTTCAGCATAACGTCCCCAGTCAATCACTGTTCCTAATACCCGTTCTGCTTCTTTTTCACTTAAATAATCTTCTAATCGACTTAAAAATCGTTCTTCTGATACATGACCGCCACCCCGTTCATCTAAAACTTGACGAATATGCTGTGCGAGTGGGATACGAGTTAATAATTGTTTAGCAAAGATTGGTTTACGTTCCAAGACATCAGCATTAGCAAATGCTTTACCAATCTCTGTCAATTGAATATCACCTTCAATTACTGTTGCAAAACCTAGTATTTCTAAGGCTTCTGTTAATGGAAATAATGAATCGACGTCCATATGTAACCATTCGGCAAGTTCGGGTAAATCAATTCGTGGTTGAAATTGTGGTAATTCTAAGTTTTCCATTAACCCTGATAATTCAGATGGATCAACGTCCGGTAAGCGATAACCTAAACTTAATTGTTTAGCTTTAATCGCTTGCATTGCGCGTTTACCTTTAGGTGCGGCTGTCATTAATGTATAGATGTGATCAACTAAACGATGAAAACGTGGCGATTGTTCGCTTCTTGGATGCGGCATATCGACAATTAATTCAGCACGGATGTAACCCGGATCGTTACCAAAAATAATAATGCGATCAGCTAGTGATGCTGCTTCTTCAATACTGTGCGTAACAAATAAAATTCCACTGGTATTGGTTTTTTTAGATTGCCATAGATCAAGCAAGTCGCTGCGTAAATTTTCTGCTGTTAGCACATCTAGCGCTGAAAATGGTTCATCCATTAATAACACATCTGGATTGACTGCTAATGCCCGCGCAAAACCAACACGTTGGCGCATCCCGCCAGATAATTCTCGAGGTAATGCTGATTCAAAACCATCTAAACCAATCATATCTATTGCTTTAATTGCCCGTTCACGCCGTTCAGTACGAGAAATATTTTGCGCTTCTAATCCTAATTCCACATTTTGCAAAACAGTTAGCCATGGCAACAAAGCAAAATGCTGAAATACCATTGCAATACCTTGTACCGGCCCACGTACCACTTTATCGCGATACATCACTTCGCCGCTGGTAGGTTGAATTAAGCCTGCAATGATACGTAACAATGTAGATTTTCCAGAGCCAGATTTACCCAGTAAGGCAACAATTTCACCTTTATTTAATTGGAAATTAACATCATCCAACACCAATAATTGTTGGTTCACATCTTTTTTAAAAGATTTGGCAAGATGGTTCACTTGGATAATGGCTGCATCACTCATCTCTTGACCTTATGATGTTGGTAATTGAAAACGTTCTTCCGCAAATTGATACAAAGGACGCCATACAAAACGGTTAAACATTAAAACAAACAAACACATTACACTGGTACCTAAAGCAATTCGAGGAAAGTCGCCAAGCGTTGTGTATTGTGTAATGTATGCGCCTAAACCAGTTGCTTCTAATTTGGTACTGCCCCAACTCACAACTTCAGCAACGATACTTGCATTCCAAGCACCGCCAGCAGCTGTAATTGCTCCGGTAATAAAGTATGGAAAAATACTTGGAAGAATGAGGCGTTTCCACCATAACCATCCTTTTAATCCAAAATTTTCTGCAACTTGGTATAAATCTTTGGGAATAGACGAAGCACCTGCAATGACGTTAAACAAGATGTACCACTGGCTGCCTAAAATCATTAATGGTGTTAACCAAATTTCAACATTGAAATGAAAACGAATAATTACAAAAACTACAATTGGAAACACTAAATTAGCAGGAAAGGCAGCAAAAAACTGCGCCAATGGTTGGACGATTTGAGTTGCACGTGGTCTTAAACCAACCCAAACCCCTATTGGAATCCAAAGTAATGAAGCTAAGAAAATTAAAACCACAACCCGTAAAGCAGTTAAACAACCTAAACCAAATACATGAATAATTTCGAACCAAGATACTTCTTTTCGAATAAAAGAAATTAATTCAACTACTGAAACAGCTACAAACACACTAAACAACGCAAACCAGACATAATTTAAATAACGACGGGCATTGTTTTCTACCACTTCTTCTGTAGACGTTGCTTTAAACCGAATGAGATTAAAAATATAACCTGCGCCAATTCCAATCCACTCACTGATATGACGCATAAAACGAGTACGTTTTAAAAGATTTAATACCCAAGAACTGCTGCCTTCTTCATGTTGCGCATCAAAATGAAATTGTTCAGACCAAGATAGAAGCGGTCTAAAAATCAATTGGTCATAAATTAAAATCACAATAAACATGGCAACAATGGCATAACCTACTGCTTGTAAATTCGCTTGTTGAATAGCAACCGCGATATAAGAACCTATACCCGGTAACAAAATATCTTGGTTAGAAACTGAAATCGCTTCAGATGCGACTACGAAAAACCAGCTGGCTGATAAAGACATCATGGTATTCCACAACAAACTAGGCATTGAAAATGGTACTTCTACTCGCCAGAAAAATTGCCATGACGATAAATGAAACATTTGCGCCGCTTCTTTTAAATCTTCCGGCACCATGCGTAGCGATTGATAAAATCCTAAAAAAATATTCCATGCTTGCGATGTAAAAATAGCAAAAATAGAAGCGCACTCTGGTCCTAATAAACTATTAGGAAAAAGAAAAATAAATCCCACTAATGTAATGGATAAAAAACTCAAAACTGGCACCGACTGCAAAACATCAATTAACGGCACTAAAATACGCCCTGCACGTGCGCTTTTCGCAGCCCAAGTTCCAAAAATAAAGGTAAAGAGAAGTGAAAAAAATAAAGCGATGACCATTCGGATCACTGTGCGAATGGCATAATGCGGTAAAACGCTAGGATCAAGTGAAATAATAATTTGCTCACCTAATTGATAAGGTGCAGCCATTTGTTTTGCCGTAGCTGTTAACCAAATCAATGTGCCTAGTACGACAACAAGCGCAAATGCATCCCACACATTGAAATAGCGTGTTGTTTTACTTAAATGTTGAAAGTAAACGCGTGAAGACAGCATTTAATTGTTCTCCTCAGTGATGAGAATACCCGAGGGGCTAGATAGAGGCGGTAAGCGCGCGGCGAGTCTATACTTCGCGATCTAGCTGCGCAATACTTAATTTTCGAATGCGTCCAATCTTTTAATTTAAGCTCAACTGTAGGCAAATATGAAATCAAATAAACTACGTTATGGCGTTATTGGGCATCCAATTACACACTCACTTTCACCTAAAATTCATCAAGCATTTGCAGAACAATTAAATATCCAATTGCAATATGATGCTATCGATATCAAACCAAGCGAATTCGAACAACAGTTAACAGAACTAAAGCAGCAAGGTTATTGCGGTTTCAATATTACTGTTCCATTTAAAGAGATGGCTTATCAACTCAGCAGCCAAAAATCGACATACGCTGACATCGCTCAAGCAGTAAATACAATTTATTTTGAAGATCAAACTGTAGTTGGTGATAACACTGATGGTATTGGTTTTCTTCGTGATCTGACTATCAACCAGCAATTTTCATTATTAAATAAACGTATTTTATTACTTGGTGCTGGTGGTGCTGCGCGTAGTATTTTGCTGCCATTCATTGAATCGTGTGGCGCACATATTCACATTGCAAATCGAACTGTTGAAAAAGCAGATAAACTTGCCAAACAATGTTCCAATCAGGCTGTTATTTCAATTAGTGATTTTGAACAAATTCCAAATGAAAACTTTGATTTAGTTATTAATGCGACATCATACAGCATTACTAATGATCAAAATAATTTTCCTCAACACATTTTTTTAAATAATCATTTTTTTTATGATTTAGTCTATAACTTAAAAAGTGTTACGCCTTTTTTACAATTGGCTAAACAACATGGCGCAAAAAAATTAATAGATGGTTTAGGAATGTTAATAGAACAAGCAGCAGAATCTTTTTTTATTTGGCATCAAATTCGCCCTGAAACTAAACATATGATTGAAACATTAAAAAATAAGGAGATTTAATATGGCTATGCTTCCAGCTGATTTTGTTTATTTAGAACAAATTGATCCAAGCATTAAACAACATATTTTATATGCAACAGATCAAAATATTATTGGTCGTCCTTTACATGGTTATAAGAAACAAGTTTGCATTTTAACGAAACAAGCAGCTACAGCGTTATCAGCCGTTCAAAAAGAATTAAAACAAACGTATCGTTATGAATTATTGGTTTTCGATTGCTATCGTCCAACAGATGCAGTCGCCCATTTTAAATCCTGGAGCCTTGATATTGACGACCAAAAAAATAAAGCATCCTATTATCCTAATGTTGATAAAAAAGATTTTTTCAAATTAGGTTATGTTGCTGAACGTTCAAATCACTCAAGCGGTAGTACAGTAGATTTAACAATTATTGATTCCAAAACTGGCGAACAACTCGATATGGGTACAACATTTGATTTTATGGATCCACTTTCACATCCAGATAGTCGTGATGTCACTGAAAAACAATATGAAAATCGCCAATTATTAAAACGAACCATGAATAAACATGGCTTTGTTGGTATTGATACTGAATGGTGGCACTTCACATTAGATCCGCAACCCTTCTCTGAGCAATACTTTAATTTTGCGGTGGAATAACATAACTATGATGATGGCTTTCAGCTTCAAGTGCTGATTCAGCCATCATTTCAGCTTTTTGTTTTGTAACTAAATGCATCTCTGCCAGTAATTTATACGTATTTTTTACTGCTGGTTTTGGTTCTAAAGATTCAAATAATTTCTCTAATTTTTCTATCAACGCAGGTTGATAAATAGAAATGAGTGCATGTCTAAATTCAATTTTTCCATCTTCATCTAAAGATGCAATAAATGTTGATTGATTGTGTTCAGATAAAGTTAAAACTTTTTTAGCAATACATTCTGCTAAAGCTTCATAAAGCAATACATCCGTATTTGTTATTACTTTTAGCACTAAAAATAAAGGGTAATTTTTTGCCATTGCGCAAAAGATATTAAATGCATGCTCAATAATAACTTCATCTCTTGTTTTTGCGGCAATAATTAAAAATTCAATAAAAAATTTTGAATCTGTCATTGAAGATGCAAGATTTTTACAAGCTTTATTAATAGAAATAGCTTGAATCAATTTTGCATTTCCACTTTGGAATGTAGCAAAAACATAATTTAAATAAGGAGAAAGATAAAACACGCGAGCAAATTCAGGTTGATAAAAATCGCAATCTTCAATTTTTTTATTTTCATCTTTTTGTTTTAATTGCACGATTTGTAATAAATGATCATGTAATACAAAATTACCTCTAGCTAATGCAATTAACGTTGCTTGCTGCCAGATTGCAACTGGTACTGCTTCTAATTTGGCTTCTATTAAATTAAAACATTCAATCGAACCACCCGCAGCAACATATAATAATAAATCTTCATAAGAAGTTGGTTCAAAATCAGCTTTTAGTAAGCGATTTAAAATTTTACTTTTTCTAAGTAGTGCTGCCCAACAACACAAATCAAGCTCTACTTCACGAAACTCAAATACACTTTTTTGCAGCACTTCTTTTGAAAATTCTTCCAGCATTTTTTTAACAAGATAAATTGATCCTTTAGATATAGCTGCTTTTATTAAGACAATCTGATCTTGCATGCTAAATGTTAGTTTATTTTGTTTTATCGCTGCTAAAACAGCTTCGCGTTGATCAAGCCAAATCATTATTTCTAATTTTTTTACTAGAGATGCTTTAGTAAAAAAATTTATTCGTTTAATTTTCAAAAACAATTCATTGTTAAAGTTTGTTTTTTTAGCTCGCCTTGTTATCCAATTTAGTGGATGTTGTTGTTCACTATTTACAAAATTATCGAAATCAAAAAAAATATTTCCATATTGAAAAATGCATTGCAGCGTTCTTGCTACATCATGTTGTGCAATTGCATCATATAATTCAATTAAGCTTTGATTACCATTGAAAATCTGCATGAAACGGCGTTGATATGCTTCTGTAAAATCAACTTCTCTATTACCTGCAAGCAATTCTTCATCTTCAATATGCGCCTTAAACCAATAATCAAATTCA